>CAZHKB010000039.1:0-13924 GCA_964533405.1 uncultured Phycisphaeraceae bacterium
GGGATGGGGCGGTCGGCGGAGACCAGGATGGCCTCGACGCTGGGGGCGATGAGCGCGGGCTCGATGGGCGGGCCTTTGGGTGGGGACGGGGCGGCGTCGGAAGTCGTCTCGCCGGGTGCGGAGTCGGGCTTGTCGGAGGCGTTCGTCGCCTTGGACCGCGGCCCGCGGGCAGGGCGCGCCTTGGCTTGGGCGACTGCCTCCAGCACCGCCGATGGGGAGGTGTGGCTGGCCGCGGGTTCCACCTGAGCGGCGGGGGTGGAAGGATGGGCCTGAACCTTGGCCTGGGCGGTGGTGTCCGCGGTGGTATCCATAGGTCGATGCTACCCGCCCGGACGCGGGGGCGTCACCCAGTCAGGTCCGCCGGGTGAGGGCGGGCGGTTCCATAGGGGGCGAGCAGGCCAACGGGACGGAGGCTGCAAGCCGACAGGGGTGACGGGCCTCCGGCGCCGCACAAGGCCACGAGTTCGCGGAGCGAGATGGCGGTCGCGGAGTGTGTGGCGAGGGGCCGGAGGCTCCTTACCCCTTGATCCAGATCGGACGATCGCGACGCGCACGCTCCAGCGCCCCGACATACGCTCGCCCGCGTGCGACCTGCGAACCGTTCCCAAGCACCACTCTCCGGTGCGTCGTTCATCGACCGCTCGCTCAACTATGGGCGGGCGGTGGTGGGGGAGTTCCTGGATCAAGCGGGCATCGCGGCGGGCGAGCCGCCCGTGGTTGTCGACCTGGGGGCGGGTCATGGCGATGACCTGGGGCTGGCTCGCCAGAGGTGGGCGGGGGCGTCACTGCACGCGATCGAGGCGATGGCGTATCACGCGGATCTGCTGGGCAAGCAGGGGTTGACGGTCCACCGACTCGACATCGAGCGGGATCGGCTGGCGTTTGACGATGGATCGGTGGACATCATCATCGCCAACCAGATTTTGGAGCATTGCAAAGAGCTGTTCTGGATTCTCCATGAGTGCGCGCGGGTAATGAGGGTGGGCGGCGTGCTGATCGTGGGAGTGCCGAACCTTGCCTCGCTGCACAACCGTCTGTTGCTGGGGCTGGGGAGTCAGCCGACGTCGATCAGGCTCGACTCCGCCCACGTCCGCGGGTTCACGGCTCCCGGATTCCGCCAGTTGCTGCAACGGGCGGCCCCGGGCGTGCTGCGGATCGAACGGCGGCGAGGGTCGAACCTCTATCCGTTCCCGGCCATCGTGGCCCGCCCGCTGGCGCGGGTGCTGCCCGGCATGGCGGTGTCGTCGTTCTTTCTCGTGCGGAAGGTCGGGGTGTATGACGGACAGGTTCTGGAGTTTGTGTGCCGGTCGCGGTTTGAGACGAACTACTACGTTGGGGGAGCTGGGCGGCTTTGAAAGCCGCGGGTGTGAACCCGGGAGCGCGGCTTGCGCGTGGCTTCCTGCCCTCAACAGAACCGATCGCGCGAGCGATCGGCCACCACTGGCCGTCGGCGCGGCGCCGATCTCGCCCTCTCCGGTTGGCCAACGGGCTTTCGCCGCCGGTGCCGGTCCATGCCGAGTCGATGTCTCCGCGTGTGTCCACCCGCATGTCTCGCCGCACGATGGCCGACTGCCCGCGCAGTCGGTTCGGTTGATGTGCGACCGAACCGCCCTACATCCCGAGCAGTCCCTTCAGATACCTCCCCGTATGGCTCTTGTCATTCCTGGCCACATCCTCCGGCGTGCCGCTGGCGAGGATCGTCCCGCCCTTGTCGCCGCCTTCGGGGCCCAGGTCGATGATCCAGTCGGCACGCTTGATGACGTCCAGGTTGTGCTCGATGACGACCAGCGTGTTGCCGGCGTCGGCCAGGCGATCAAAGACGGTGACGAGTTTGGCGATGTCCTCGAAGTGCAGCCCCGTCGTCGGCTCATCGAGGACGTACAGCGTCGTGCCCGCGGCCAGGTTGGCGACACGGCGGATCGAGCGCGATGGGACATCCGCACGCTCGGTCTGGTCTGCATCATCGCCGTGAGCATCGGGATCCGCGTCGTCCGTCGGGGGCTTGGCCCCCGACCCCGTTCGGAGAACTTGGCTCCCAAGGACCGGATTGTTCTTGGTCCCGCCGGACTTGCCGAGTTCGGTGGCGAGTTTGACGCGCTGGGCCTCACCGCCCGACAGCGTCGTGCTGGCCTGGCCGAGCTGGATGTAGTCGAGCCCGACGTCATGCAGGCATTGGGCGAAGCGCAGGATCACCGGATGGTTCTCGAAGAACCCGCACGCGCCCTCGACGGTCATGTCGAGCACGTCGCTGATCGACTTGCCGCGGTACAGAATCTCCAGCGTCTCGCGGTTGTACCGCTTGCCACGGCACACCTCGCACTCCACGTACACGTCCGGCAGGAAGTGCATCTCGATCCTCTTGAGCCCCTGGCCCTGGCAGGCCTCGCAGCGCCCGCCGCCGGACTTGGCGGCGACGTTGAAGGAGAAGCGGCCCGGCTGGTAGCCACGGATCTTGGATTCCTTGGTGCCAGCGAAGACCTTGCGGATGTCGTCGAACACGCCGGTGTAGGTCGCCGGGTTGCTCCGCGGCGTGCGCCCGATCGGGCTCTGGTCGACCTCGATGATGCGGTCGATGTGCGAGAGGCCCGTGATCTTGGTGTGCGCGCCCGGCTTCTCCCGGGATCCGTTGAGGTGGGCCGAGAGCGCGCGGAGCAGGATGTCGTTCACGAGCGTGGACTTGCCCGAGCCCGAGACCCCCGTGACGCACACCAGCCCGCCGAGCGGGAACGCCACATCCACGTTCTTCAGGTTGTTCTCGCGCGCCCCCTTCACCACGATCGCCCGCTTGGTCGTGACGGCGCGGCGTCTGCGAGGCAGCTCGATCTTGCGGCGGCCCGACAGGTAGTCACCCGTGATCGAGCCGGGCGTCGCGCAGATGTCCGCGATGGAGCCTTGCGCGACGATGCGGCCGCCGTGTACGCCGGGGCCCGGCCCGATGTCCAGCACATGGTCGGCGGCGCGGATCATGTCCTCATCGTGCTCGACCACGATCACGGTGTTGCCGATGTCGGTCAGGTGGCGGAGGGTGCGGATGAGGCGTTCGTTGTCGCGCTGGTGCAGGCCGATCGTCGGCTCGTCGAGGACGTAGCACGCCCCGACCAGCCCGCTCCCCACCTGCGTCGCCAGCCTGATCCGCTGGGCCTCGCCCCCCGAGAGCGTGCCGGTGCGCCGGTCGAGCGACAGGTACTCGAGGCCCACGCTCGAGAGGAATCGGAGCCGATTCTGCACCTCGCGCAGGATGGGCTCGGCGATCCGCGAGTGCTCCTCGCTCAGGATCAGCCCGCCCATGTACGCCACCGCATCGGTGATGGTCAGGCGCGAGAGTTCGGCGATGTTGAGCATCGAGCCGTCGTTGCGCAGGCGCCCGATCACCGAGCCGCTAAACGCCTTGGCGGTGTCGGCCTTGTGCGCGCTGGTGAGCAGGACGTGCAGGGCCTCGATGCGGAGCCGGTCGCCGCAGCAGACCCGGCATGGCGACTGGCTCATGAACGTGCCGAGCCATTCCTTGACCCCCGGGTTCTCCGTGCTGCCCCACCACGCCGTGATATTGGGAGTCACACCCTCGAACTTGGCCTTGTACGCCGTCTGGTCCGCCTTGGTCGCCCCGTGCAGCAGGATGCGGCGATGCTCGGGCTCCATGTCGCGAAGCGGGGCATCCCACTTCGCCCCGAACTCTTTGCAGAACTTCCTGAGGCGCTTGTTGAACCAGGCGCGGACCGGGCCGTTCTTGTTCCAGGCCGCGATCGCGCCCCCCGCGAGGCTCAGCAGCTCGTTGGGGATGACCAAGCGCTCGTCGAACTCGAGGATGGTGCCCAGGCCGTGGCACTCGGGGCACGCGCCGAAGGGGGAGTTGAAGGAGAACAGGCGTGGGGAGAGCTCTTCGACGGCGATCTCGGGGTGGTCGGGGTCGGCGAACTTGTCCGAGAAGGCGGTGTCGTGCCAGGAGGAAGTGGCGGGAGCGACGGAGCGACGGAGCGCCGATGTCGCGGTGGGATCCGCGCTCAGCGCCTCGGGGCTCTTGCCTTCGTCGCTGCGTCGCTTCGTCGATTCGTCGCTCTCCCTCGACACCACGACCGCTCCATCGGCCATCCGCAGCGCGGTCTCGATCGCTTCAGCCACCCGCTGGCGGGCGTCGGGCTTGAGGACGATGCGGTCGATGACGGCCTCGATGGTGTGCTTCTCGAAGCGCCCGAGGCTGAGTGGGTTCTCGCCGCCTTCCTTGAGGGCGTCGCGCAGCTCCACGACGTTGCCATTGACGCGGGCCCGTCCCCAGCCCTGGCGGAGCAGGTCTTCGAGGGCGTCTTTGTGGAAGCCTTTTTGGCCGCGGATGACGGGGGCGAGGACCATGAGGCGAATGTCGGGGCTGCGCCCCGAAGCCGGTTCGGAGGACTGGCCTCCCCATGCCATGACCGCATCGACGATCTGGGTGCTGCTTGTTGCAGAGATGGCGGCGCCCGAGCGGGCCAGGACGGTGCCGTCTTTCTTGGCTTTGGTGACGGCCCATGAGCGGGGGCTGCCGCAGCGGGCGAAAAGCAGGCGGAGGTAGTCGTAGATCTCGGTGGTCGTGGCGACGGTCGAGCGTGGGTTGCCGCTGGCCGATCGCTGCTCGATGGCGATGGTGGGCGGGATGCCCTCGACCTCCTCGACATCGGGCTTCTTCAGTTGATCGAGGAACTGGCGGGCGTACGCCGACAGCGACTCCATGTACTTCCGCTGGCCCTCGGCGAAGATGGTGTCGAAGGCCAGGCTGGACTTGCCCGAGCCCGAGAGCCCGGTCATTACCACCAGGCAATCGCGCGGGATCTCGACATCGATGTTCTTGAGATTGTGCTCTTTCGCGCCGCGGACGCGGATGACGCGGTCAGAGCGAACCCGGCGCGGCGGCGCGCCCGGAGGCGAGCCCGCCACGCCAGCGATCGCCCTGGCGTCGCCCGCGGGGCTGGTCAACTCCACCTGCGTGGGCACCTTGGAATCACGTCGACGCGGGGCTTTGGCGGTCTCGGGCGGCATCCGTTCCTCCGGGAACGCGATGGTAGGAGATCACGCGAGACCCCGGCGCGGACCCTAACAAACTGGGCGTTACGATGGGTTGGAACTCGGTGCGACGGGCGATCCGGAGTCGGCCTGCGGGACGGGTTCCTGCTGTGCCGCCCGCCTCGCCTCTTCCTCGGCCTCCCGCACCCGCGCCTCGCGCGTGCGGCGGGCGTTGAACGCCCCCAGCATCAGCAGCCCGATCGACACGCCGCACAGGTAGACCATCAGTCGCCGGGATGTGGGGCTCTTCGACGTGGCGCGCATGGCCGAATCCTAGACGCTGCCGCTGGCCCCCTCACATCCGCTCCACCAGTTCCAGCGCGAACTGGAAGCCGTGGTACCCCCAGTACGCGATGAACCCCAGCACGAGCAGGACGACCAGGCGTTTCTCGCGCCGCGTGTCCTTGATCAGCCACGCCGTGGCGATGATGCCCCAGAGGCCAAGAACGCCCAGGGCCGACCACCCGCCCAGTTCCAGCCACCATTCCCGCGGCACTGGCGTGCGTCCAGCCGGCCCGCCAATCCGAATTACCTGCCCGTTGATCACCGAAATCGACGTTCCGATCCCCCCTCGCGTATTCTGAACGTCATTCCAGTCCACGATCGCAAGGGCCCGCCGCGTCGCGTTCATGCAGCCCGCAAACGCCAGCCACGCGAACATCAGCACCATCAGCCGCTTCATCCGCGTCGAGCCCGTGCCGCCCACCAGCCCGGCCTCCAGCCCGCCGCCGCACTCCGGGCACGTCCTGGGGGGCGTCGCAGCGCCCGCCAGCCCGGCCAGGCTGTATCCACAGTGCGGGCACGCGACCCCAGGAACCGAGATCACCGCGCGCAGGGCGGCGTCGGAGGCCACGGCCAGCCCGGCGGGCCCGCCAGCCGAATCGACGATCGGGCTGGCGGGCTGCTCGCTCACGACTGGCTCCGATCCTTGGCCCGGCAGAGTGTACCGGCCACGTGCTGGGGCGGCGGCGCTCGTTCACGCCGAGACATCCGGGAGCGCCGGGGGTTGAGGTTCTGGCTGCGAAGCAGCCGACGGCCCTGGGCCGCTCCGCGGCGATGAGGCGACGTTCGACGCCCACGC
Organism: uncultured Phycisphaeraceae bacterium; assembly: GCA_964533405.1. Lineage (GTDB taxonomy): Bacteria > Planctomycetota > Phycisphaerae > Phycisphaerales > UBA1924 > JACKHA01. The sequence goes on from CAZHKB010000039.1 coordinate 6,116, forward strand.
AATTCCAGCCGGCGATTCCAAAGCACCGTGCGGGCGGTCGGTGCGCTGGCACGATCGCCCGACAGCCCGTAGCATGTCGGCTCGCCCAGCACAGGGGTTCCACGATGACCATGCCCGCCGTCGCCTCTCATGTCCCAGACGCCCTCATCCCGTGGCTCGCGACCTCGGCGTCGCTGGTGTCCCCGGGCGGCGCGCTCCTCTGGCTGATCCTCGTCGGCGCCTTCCTGCTCGTGCTGTTCTTCCTGGCGATCTTCCTCGCCAAACGCTACCGCCGATGCCCCTCCAACCGCGTGCTGGTCATCTATGGACGGGTCGGGGGCAACAAGGCCTCCAAATGCCTCCACGGCGGCGGCGCGTTCATCTGGCCGTTGATCCAGGACTACGCCTATCTGTCGCTTGAGCCCATGGTCATCGAGATCCCGCTCCAGGGAGCCCTCTCGCTCAACAACATCCGCGTCGCGGTTCCCAGCACCTTCACGGTCGGCATCTCGACGGACCCGGTGCTGATGAACAACGCCGCCGAGCGCCTGCTCTACCTGACGCTCGACCAGATCCGTGAGCAGGCCCAGGACATCATCCTCGGGCAGCTGCGCCTCGTGATTGCCACCCTCACGATCGAGGAGATCAACAAGGACCGCGAGAAGTTCATGAATCTCATCAACCAGAACGTGGGTGAGGAGATCAACAAGATCGGTCTTGACCTGATCAACGTCAATATCCGAGACATCACCGACGAATCCGGCTATATCGAGGCGATCGGCAAGCGGGCCGCCGCCGAGGCCGTCAACCGCGCCAAGGTCGAGGTGGCGCAGCAGGAGCGAGACGGTGCGACGGGCGAGGCGATCGCGGTGCGTGAGCGGAACGTGTCGGTGGCCAAAGAGGCCGCCTCCACCGCCGAGGGCAAAAAACTCGCCGAGCAGAAGCAGCGCATCACGGTGGCGGCCCTCGAAGCCGAAGCCCTGACCGGCGAGGCTCAGGCCAAGCGCGACCAGGAGATCGCCCAGGCGACGCGCAACTCCGAAACAATCGCGGCCCGCAAGACCGCCGAGCAGGAGCAGCGCATCCGCGTCGCCGAGGCAGAGGCCCGCGCCGTCGCCGGCGAGAACACCTCCGCGGCGTCGGTCGCCGAGACCTCCGCCAAACTCGCCGAGGTGCGGGCCGAGGCCAAACGCCGCTCGGAAGTGGCCGGCGCGAATGCCGCGACCGCCATCCTCATCGCCCAGCGCGAGCAGGAAGTCGCACGCCTGGGCAAGGACGAACTGGCCCCGCAGGAAATCCAGAAGCAGAAGATCGAGATCGCCGCCGCCGCCGAGGCCGAAAAACTCCGCATCGAGGCCCGAGGCAACGCCGACGCGATCCTGGCCAAGTACGAGGCCGAGGCTCTGGGCGTCCAGAAAGTGCTCGAGGCCAAGGCCGAGGGCTATCGCAAGCTGATGGCCGCGTGCAGCGAGAACCCGCAGATCGCCCCCACCCTCCTGATGATCGAGAAACTGCCGGAGCTTGTGGCCGAGCAGGTCAAGGCGATCCAGAACCTGAAGATCGACAAGATCACCGTGTGGGAGGGCGGCAACAGCAACAACAACGGCCCCAACGGCTCAAACCGTGGCACAACCGCCCAGTTCTTGGCCGGGCTGATCGGCGCCCTGCCGCCCATCCATGAACTCGCCAAGCAGGCGGGGATCGAACTGCCGGGGGCGCTGGGAAGGATGGAGGGGCATGTGCCTACGGTCCCGACGGTCGTGAACGGCGTGGATCAGGGGGAGAAGGCGGCGAAGCAGTAGCCTCGCTGATCGGCGACCCCGGAGGGGTCGAGGGCTGTAGCCACGGGTGGAGTCTCGGCGTGGCGCAGCCCGCCAAGACGGAACCCGTGGTACACGATGAGTGTGAATTGCCGCCCCGGGAGGGGCGGAGGGAGGAACCCTTCAACTCATTCGATCAAAGCTCAGCCTAACTGAGTTTACTTCTTGTGAACGGCGCGACCCTGTCAGCGTACCGCCCATCTAACGAGCGCCCCGCTGAGCACGAGAATCGAATATGTCCATTGCTTCGACAGCGACATGCTCGTTTCGGTCGTTCCCACATGCTCTGGACTTGTTTGCGCGAAGAGCAGATTCGAGAGCGTTGACAGCGCCGCGCTAGACTATGTGAGCCCCGAACAGTTCGAGGCGAGTCAACGCGGTTGATCGAAGTGTGTCAACGCGACGTGGGTCAGGTCAGATTCCCGGCGACCGTGCCCGTGTACCCGGAACTTCGCCCCGCCTCGGTTCCGGCGACCGTGTCGTGCCTCGGAACTTTGATGATCGCCCGTGTGAAACCAGACGCCCGGTTACGCCCCCCCCGGCTCCACCGGCACCGGGTCCGCATCAACCCCAGGCTCCACCACCGGCTCCACAGGCTCAACCCCTTCAACCCCCACCCCCGGCTCCACCCCATCCGGCCTCACGAACGTCGCGTCCGGGTATCGCTCCTGATACCGTCGCAGCCAGTCCGTCCCCACCTCACCGAACAGGAAGTCGTAGTCGATCCGGCGGCTGGACACCTCGATCGGCAGGCCGGGCAGGGCCGCGATCGTGCCCTCCTGCGCCACCCGCAGCTGCCCCGAATCCCGCAGGAAGTTCAGGATTGCGATGCGAAGGTCCGTCGCCGCCTGGTCGCGCGCGTTGAGCGCATCGAGCAGGTCCGCCTCGGTCTCCAGGCGCGTCCGCGTCGGGATCTCGTCGCGCTTGAGTTCCTGCTCCTGGCGACGCCGGACGTTGATCTCCACGCGATACTCGGCCAGTTCCAGCTGCCGGCGGGCCAGGTCGATCCCGCGAGCCGACCGGCGCACGTCCAGCAGCAGGTTGTCGCGGAACTGGTCGTACGTCCGCTCGCGCTGCTGCAGGGCGATGGCGGTCTGTCGCAGTTGCAGCCGTTCGGTCCGCCGGTCCAGCGGCAGCCCGAACGTGACCGAGGCGTCCCAGTCGGCGTCCTTGGGGTCCAGCGAGAACCCGGCGTTGTCGTTCTGGTCATCCGATCCGATCGACGCGCCCGCCGACAGGTTCAGGTCGGGCAGAACCTGATTGCGCGCGACCAGCACGTCACGCCGGGCGTCCACCACGCGGTCGCGCTCGGTCTGCAGATCAAGCCGGTTGCCAAGCGCTGCCTGCATCGCCTGATTCATGTCCACCTCGGGCGCCGCCAGCGAGATCGCCGAGCCCGTGATCCGCACCGGCGTCTCGACCGACAATCCCAGCCGGATCTTGAACCGCTCGAGTTGCACCACGAAGTTCTCGCGCTGCTGGTCGAGCGCCGCCCGGGCCGCGAACACGCGGTTCTGGGCATCGGCCAGCGCGAACGCGGCCACGATCCCCGCGTCCACCTTGGCCTGCTGCTCCTGCTCGAACTGCAGGAGGCTGGACAACTGCGCGGCCTGGTTCTGGATCTGCGACAGCGCCTGCACGAGGCGGAAGTAATCCACCGCGATGCTCACCAGGAACTCGCGCCGGAACTCCTCGAAGTTGCGGGCCGCGTAGATCAGGTCGCGCTCGCTCTGGATCAGCGTCTCCCGCGCCACCATCCCCGCCCCGCGCAGCAGCGGAACGTTGGCGTCGATGGCCAGTGTGTTCGACTGGAAGTACTCGCTGCCGACCCGCTCCCGCAGGTTATCGGTCGCCTGCGTGATCCAGCGGGCCTCGACCTCGCCGCCATAAGGCAGCCTCTGTGTCGCCCGCAGCTCGTTGATGATCCGCAAGGCCGTGTCGAACCGCCCATCATCACCCACGCCGGCCGCGCGGAATGTCGTGTCGTTGAACAGGCGGGGGTCCCACCGGTGCTGCTCGATGAGCAGGCGGATGGCGGCCAGGACGTAGTCCTCCTCGGCAGAACGGAACTCGCGGGCGCTGATCTGGGCCTCCCGCAGCGAGCCCTCGAGGTCGAGCGTGAGCAGCAGGGCCGGGTCATAGCCGATGGCCGCCGCCGCCAGGGCCGCGTTGCGGTCCAGGCGGGCCGGCACCTGGGCCAGCTCCCCCGCCACGTCGAACGCCAACGCGTCCGCCGCTGGGTTGTTCGTCGGAGGCTGGGTCGCGTACAGCCCCTCGCGAGGCACGTCGATTCTGCCCACCCGCACCGGCACCGGCTCGCTCAATCCGGCAAACCGGGCCCGGTCCTCCATCAGTTCGCGGGTCCGCCGGTCGATGCCTTCAAGACCCGGACTGCACCCGATCACGCCCGTCGCGCAGGCAAGTCCGAGAATCACCGATCTGGTCGGGCGGCGCAACGAGCCACCATCGCCAACCCCGCGCGGCAACCGATCGGCGGCGATTCGTCGCAAGTGCTTGACTCCCAGTCAGTTGAGCCAGATGTAGGAGAGGATTCGGGTCCGTCCGCCCCACATGCCGGGGGCACGGCGCGGGGGCAGAGTGTACCCGGATTCCGGCGTGGCGTTGCGAATCCAAACCTTCGCGCCTAGTGTTGCGAGCAATTCGCTGCGTATCCGATCAAAGCCCGAATAACTCGCCGATTGTGTGTGGGCAAACGGTGAGCGGGTGGCCTCGACGGTGGTTTTGACCCCCGTCGCCCTGGGGTGGTGGAGCCCAAGCCCCGGGCCGGTCGGAGCCCACGGAGGGGCGGTTCGACGCGATCTGACCGATCGCCTCCCGCGCGGGCAAGCCTCTGGCGTCGGCCGACGCGCCGCATGCCGCCCCGATCGCGTGCGAGGCCTGTTTCCTTCTCCCGGGAGCCCGCGCTCGATGCCAAGCATGACCTACGACGGGCGGTCGTTCCTCTTGGACGGTCGCAGACTGTGGATTGTCAGTGGTTCGATCCACTACGCCCGCGTGCCCCGCGAGCTGTGGGTCGACCGGATCCACGCGGCCAAACTGGCCGGTCTGAACACCATCGAGACGCCGGTGTTCTGGGCGCGTCACGAGTCGCGTCCGGGGCAATACGACTTCAAGGGCGACAACGACTTGCGCCGCTTCGTCGAACTGGTGGGCAAGGCCGACCTGCGATGCATCCTGCGGATCGGACCCTACGTCGGTTCCGGGTGGGACATGGGGGGCCTGCCGCCCTATGTGGTTGACCTGAAGAACGTGCAGCTGCGGACGCACAACGCGCCGTTTCTGGAGGCCAGTGCGCGGTTCTTCGGCGCGCTGGCGGACCAAGTCCGCGACCTGCAAGCCACCGCCGCCGGCCCGGGCGGCGACGCGGGCAAGCCCATCATCCTCATCCAGAACGAGACCGCCTGGACGTGCGGGCACGACACGCTGGCGATGCAGTACCTGGGCGAACTCAACCGCTACCTGCGCGAGGCCGGGTTCACCGTGCCGGTGGTCAACGCCAACAACCTGTGGCAGAGCGTTGAGGGTGAGATCGACGCGTGGTCGGGCAGCGAGGACCTGCTGGCGGCCATGCGGCAACTGGGCGCGGTGTCGCCGGTGCATCCGCGGATGGTCATGAGCCTGCCCACGGGCGGGCTGGGAACATGGGGGCGCGTCACTCCTGAACCGGCGTCGGGCCATAGCCTGCAACGGCGCATGGCCGAGGTGCTGGCCGGCGGCGGGCAGTTCAACCTCACACCCTTCCACGGCGGGACCAACCTGGGCTTCAGCGCGGGACGCCACCCGGAGGTCGCCGACGCCTACATCACCACGAGCAACGACCGCGGCGCGCCGCTGGGCGAGACCGGCGGGCCCAACTCGAACTTCGGCCCGGTGCGTCGCCTGGCGACGTTCGCGTCCGCGTTCGGGCGCACGCTGGCGCACGCCGAGATCGAGGCGGCCCCGATCATGGCCGGGCCGACCGGGCGGCAACTCGCGCCCAACACGGTCGACGGCGGCGGGTTTGCCGTCGCGGCGGTGCGTGGCCCGCACGGGAGCGTCGCATTCGTCTTTGACCGGAGCCCCGCGGGCGCGGAGTCGGGCAAGATCCGCACGCTGGAACTGCTGCTCGCCGACGGCTCATCGCTGCCGATGGCCCTGGGCAAGCAGTCGGTCGCCTGGTGCGTGCTGGACGTCCACCTGGGCGGTCGGGCCACGCTCAACTTCTCGACGCTGTGCTGCCTGGCGTACGCGGGCAAGGCGCTGGTGGTGTTCGGCCCGGGCGGGGCGTCGGGCATGGTCTCGATCAACGGCGCGCCGCTTGAGGTTGACGTGCCGGAGGGCGATGCCCCGCTCGTGCAGGAGCACGAGGGCGTGTACCTGGTCGTCGTCAATGAGGACCTGGTCGACCGCACGTTCGTGACCGATGCCGCGGTGTTCGTGGGCGTTGATGGCGTAGACGCCGCGGGGCAGCCCGTCGGAGGGCGTGCCAAGGGCGCGATGCGGATCGACGCCGCCACCGGCGTGGTCAAGCAGGTCAATCCCGACAAGAGCCACGCGCGGCACCCGTCGCCCCCCGCACTGGGCGAGTGGGTCGTGGCCTCCATGAGCGAGCACACCAGCGGTGCCAGCGCCCGCTTCGCCTCCATCGAGAAGCCGCTCGACCTCACCAAGCTCGGCTCGCCCTACGGCTACGGGTGGTATCGCGCGACGATCAAGAGCACCGCGGCCCGCAAGGTCCGCGCCATGTTCCCGCAGAGCGCCGATCGCCTGCACCTGTGGGCCGATGGGCACGACCTGGGCGCGGTGGGGTATGCGGCCACGGATGACGTGGGCATCCCGCTCAAGAAGACCACGCGTGTGGTGGTGCTGGCCGAGAACCTGGGTCGCCTCGCGGGCGGCGCGGGCCTGGGCGAGCCAAAGGGCCTGTTCGGGCCGATCTGGGCCGCCACGCCGATCAAACTCGCGAAGCCCAAACTGGTGACGGGCGAGCCGGTAGACCTGCTGAAGTTCAAGTCCCCGCTGTGGGAGGTTCGGCAGGGCGACACCAGCGAGCCCGACCGCCTGACGTGGACGTTCTCGCACCGCAAGAAGACGGGCGTGATCGTGCGGGTCGATCCCCTGCCGGGACGGGCGATCCTCCTGCTCAACGACAAGCCGATCCGATTCTTGGATCGCGGCGGCACGTTGCGCCTTGTGCTCGAGGCCGAGGCGCTGACTCGCGGCAACAACACCATCCAGGTCTCGTTCCTGGGCGAAGGGGTCGAGTTCGATTCGGAGGCGGCGGGCAAAACCGCGGCCAACGCGCTGCACCTGTCCGACGCCGACGCCGAGCTGACGGCCAAGGCCGAGTGGGCGTTTGCCAAGTGGGAGGCGCCCGCACCGTCGGCCTACGCCGCGGCCAGCAAGTCGGCGATGACCGGCGCGGCGGGGCCGACGTGGTGGCGCACCTCCTTCCGCGCCAAGGACCGCACGCATCCCCTGATGCTCGACCTGACCGGCATGACCAAGGGCCAAGTCTATTTCAACGGGCACCACATGGGGCGGTACTGGGTCGCGGCGCCCGCGGGCGTGGCGGTCTGGCAGCCCTCGCAAACCCGCTGGTACCTGCCCGAGTGCTGGCTCCGCGATGACGAGGACAACGAACTGGTTCTCTTCGACGAGCACGGCGGAAACCCGGGCAAGTGCCGGTTGACCTGGGATGACAGGCCGGCGCCGATCCGGGCGTGAGTGCGGAGGCCGGAACAGACGAAGCGACAAACAGACGAAGACTCAAAGAGAAGCGGGCAGTTCACACGGACGGACTCGTGTGCGGAGTCGAGCAAGCGGGGCCGCTCGGAATCGGCTTCGGCACGAGCTGGAAGTCCCCTCGGCCCGGTTCTGTACTTCGTTTCTTCTTAGGAGGCTCCCCATGGCTCTCACCGGCCCCACCTGGCAGAAGGCCGCGTCCTTCGCGGCCCACGCGCACCGCAACCAGATCCGAAAGGACAACAAGACGCCGTACTTCGCCCAC
>CAZHKB010000040.1:0-13869 GCA_964533405.1 uncultured Phycisphaeraceae bacterium
GCTGAGGGCGGGCGGACGGTTTGTGGCGGTGATTCTGCACCCGGCGTTCCGGTCACCGGGGATGACGTCGTGGGGTTGGGTGGAGCAGCCGGGGTCTGCGAGCGGGCGGGGCGGGATGGTGCGCAAGCAATTCCGGCGCGTGGATGCGTATCTGGGCGAGTCGGTGCGGGAGGTGACGATGAACCCCGGCGCGGTGGCGCGGGGCGAGCTGGCGGTGGTGACCCAGACGCACCACCGGTCGATCGGGGCGTATGTCTCGGCGCTGGGACAGGCCGGGCTGCTGGTGGATCGGCTGGAGGAGTGGGCCAGCCCGCGCAAGAGCGAGGCGGGCCCGCGGGCGGCCGAGGAGGACCGGGCCCGGGCGGAGATCCCGATGTTTTTGGCGATACGGGCGGTGAAAGCGGGGGCGTGAGGCGGGTTCGTGGTATGCTGCGCTGGTGCGTCGCGCGTTCACACTTATTGAACTGCTGGTGGTCATCGCGATCATCGCGCTGCTGATCGGCATTCTGCTGCCCGCGTTGCGGCACGCGCGGGAGGCGGCGCGGTCGGCGGTGTGCCTGAGCAACCAGCGGCAGATCGGGATGGCCCTCCTGCAGTACGCCCACGACTTCGAGGAGTGGCTGCCGCGTGAGTGCGGGAGCTCGGGCGATATGTCGTGGGCCAGGGCGACGCGGCCTTACCTGGACTCGCGGGCGACGCACGACGTGCCGGCCAACGACGGGTACCGGGGTGTGGCGATGTTCAAGGACCCGGCCAGGCCGCCGGACGTGTGGGCGTCGATCCAGCCAGCGTATCGCGGGATCGAGGGGCACCAGATTCACTATGTGAACAACGGGATGGGGTTTGGCGCGCCCGGGGTGTACAACGGGACCAAGTCGATGACCCGCGTCGAGTGGGTGAAGAGCGCGGGGGACGTGATGTACCTCTCGGACTTCGCGGCCGACCCGCTGGGGGCGCGGTTCAACCAGGCGCACGCGGCCGCGCCATACAACGATTTCAGCATCGCGGTGTATTACGACCTGCGGCAGCCCGACACGATCCTGGGCAGCGCGACGCAGCTGCGGATCGACCCCAAGCGGCACTCGGGCGGGGCGAACGTGCTGTTCCACGATGGGCACGCGGCCAATCGGCGCGCGACGGAGCTGACGAAGGTGGCCGCGTGGGATGATGGGGATTACAACTGGCAGTCGCGGTAGCCGAGCCGCGGGCGTCAGCACGCGGTGGCTGGGTGTTGATCCGAGCCCCCGGCGGGTGCCGGAGTTCGCATCCTCCGAACCGTCGGTGTTCGGGCCGCCCGTCTCTCGGCGCGGGCTCGGATCACGCACGCGGCAGTGGGCGCGGTCAGTCGCCCCGCCAGGTGGTCCACAGAGATTGGATGCGACCAATAAACGCTCCGGACTTCTCGGCCAACGCGCGTTTCGCGGGGGCGCGGACGGCGTCGACCATCTCGCGGGCGGAGCGATCGGCCAGGCGCGCAATCGCCGCGAGCGACGCGGGGTTCTCCGTCGCGATCGCCGGTTCACGCAGGCGCGTGCCCAGCAGCCAGAAGTCGTGGTCCTTGCCCAGGCCCGCGGCCACATGGCGCAGCGCCTCGGCCTGGGGCTGGATCAGGTCGGGCCACACGCCGCGGATGAGGCGGAGCTGGTCGGAAAGCCGGCGGACGCCGGTGCGCCAGGCGTGCCGGACGGCGGCGTCGTCGGAGTTGAGGGCGTGCTTCCGCCCGTCGCGGACGGCGCCGTAGGAGGCGCGCAGGCCGGCGCGGAGGCAATCGAAGCCGTCGGCGTCGATCGCCCACGCGCCCGCTCGCTCGGCGGCGAGGGCGAGTTGGTCGGCGGCGACCGACGCCGGACTGCGTGCAAGGTCGAGAGCGCCGGGCGTGGGTGAGGGTTGGGCCTTCGATCCGTGAGACCGTGAGGGCTCCGCAAGGATCGTCGCCGCGGCGTTGAAGGCCGCGGGATCGACCGCGCCGAACCGCTCGCGCAGGGCGGCGAGGGCTTCGAGGAGCGACACCGTGTCGCGCTGGCCCGCGAGCAGGTGGGCGGTGGCTCGGAGGGCGTGGTCCTCGCGCCTGGCGTCGTGGCCGAGGGCGGGGCCGATCAGGTGCAGGATGGACCGGACGCGCTTGAGGCGGACGCGGGCATCGTGGATCGCGTCGTCGAGATCGCGGGGCTCGCGGACGTTCTCGAGGGAGCGGGCGGCGCGGGTGAGTTGGTCGGCGGAGATCCGGCGCAGGCCGTCCGCGACGCACTCGCGTTTCTTCAGGCGATACCCCATTGCTCTCGCTCCTGGGGCGATGGTAGCGAGTCGGGTCCCCCGGCTCGGGCCGCGCCGCGTGCAAGGGGCGGTGGAAGCCCTCCCTCACGGTCGGGGCGCGTATCGCTTGCGGGCTGAGCGTGAAAGGACCGACGGCCAGATCACACTGGTGATCCGGCCGTCGGCGGGTCAGGGGGTTGGTGAAGCCAGGCGTGGGCGACTGGATCAGTCGCGGGGAGCCCGGCGCTGCTCGAGCAGTTCGGCGATCCGGTCGAGGCGCTGCTCGAGATTGGCGAGGCGCTGCTCCATGCCGGCCAGGCGGGCGTCCACATCCGGACGGCGCTCATGGATCACGCTGGCGGGCGGGACGGGGGTCATGGGCTGGCCCGGGGTGACGAAGACCATCTCGCCCTCGCGGCCGTCGTGGGCGCCCGGAGCCATCAACATGCGGCGGGGCGCGGTCGCGCCGCCCTGGGCTTGGCCGCCCATGACGGTCATGTGGTCGCGGACGATCGCCTCGATCTTCTGGCGAAGCACCAGTTCATTGATGCTGGTGGCGCCGCCCTCGGACATGGCGGTGACGGCCTCGCGGATGCGCTGCTGCAACTGCTCGTGGTTGCCGCCCTGGGAGAGGCCCTGGAAGTTGAAGGTGTGGTTCTGGCTTTCGTCGAGAGGAGCGCCAGTGGCGAGCTTGAGGGCCTCGGCGTCGTACTCGACGAGTTGGACGTCGAGGACCAGGCGCTGCCCGCCGCGGACGACCTTGAGCGACAGCGTGTCGCCGGGGGAGAGTTGCATGAGGCGCTCGCGCAGGAGCGTGCTGGTGGCGGGGGACTCGCCGTCGATGGCGATGATGATGGAGCCGGACTTGAGGCCGGCCTCCGCGGCGGGGAGGCCATCGATGACGCTGTCGACGCGGATGGCCGAGCCGGGCTCAAGGCCGATCTGCTCGAGGAGTTCAGCCGGGGCCTCGCCCATGGTGATGCCGAGCATGACCTTGGGTTGCTCGGTGGTGACGACCTGTCCGGTCCGGGCGCCGGCGGCTCCGCCGCTGCCGCCCCCGGAGCCCTGCGAGGGCTGGACGCGGCCGCTGGGCGCCACGCGAACGCGATTCTGCACGGGCGCGGCGGGCTGGGCGTGCGCGGCATGGGGAGCGCGGTCGTCGGTGCCGGTGGCGACTCGCCCCCCGCCATCGGCGAGGAGTTCGGGAACGACCCCGAGGGTGTAGGCGGCCTCGCCATCCTCTGTCTTCCAGTCGCCGCTCAGCCCGCCGTCGAGGAGGGTCTGTTCGAGGTGGAGCTGGATCTGCTCGCCCAGGTTGTCCATGTCGAGGCCGCTGAGGGCGTCTTCGACCATGGCCTCGATCTGGAGTTCGAGTTCGCCCGAGTTGAGGCCCTGGAGGGCGGACTCGATCTGGAGCTCGATGCCGTCGGCGAGGTTGTCGAGATTCAGCCCGCCGAGATCGAGGCCCTCGATCTCCCGCAACTGGAGGAGTTGGTGGTGCAGTTGGTCCATGTGCGGCTGGAGGTGGCCCTGAACATGGTTCTGGATGTGGGGCTGGAGGTGGAGCAGGTGCTCTTGGAGCTGGCCCATGTGGCCGCCCAGGTCGCCGAGTTCGATGACACGCGGCTGACCGTTGCCGGTGTCGATGACGATCTGGCCCGCGCGGGAGAAGGAGCGGGAACCAGCGCCGTGCGAGCCGCCGGATGTCGCGCCGCCGCCGCAGTCGCAGCAGGAGCCGTCCTGCTTGCAGTCGTCGCAGCAGGAACCGGCGGCCGCGGCGGGTCCGCCCTGGGCGTTGTCCATGCGGAAGGTGTAGGAGCCGCCCTGTCCGCCTCCCGCGCCGCCGCCGGGAACGACCTGGGCGCCCGGGGCACCGTGGTGGCGGATGATCACGTTCGGCTGCCCGGCGGGGGCTTCGCCGCTCCGCTGGAAGGTGTGGGCTTCGCCCGCCTGGGTTCCGGGGGCGGCGTGGAAGCGGTAGGTCTGGCCGTCCTGGGCGGTCCACTCACCACCGGCACCGCCGGGGGCGTGGCCCTGCCACTGGAGGATGCGAGGCTGGCCCGGGGCGTTGGGAGTCCCGGGCGTCCCGGGCGTCCCACGCGTCATGGGCGTCATGGGCGTCATGGGCGTGCCGGGGACGGCGTGGAACTCGAACGTCTGGGCACCGTGAGGGGCGACCCGCATGGCGCGGCGCGGGAGCGGCTGGCCGCGAACGATCACGCTTTGCTGGGGCGCCGCGCCGGGGCTGACCGGAGTTCGGCGGGCGTTGCGCGGGGCGGAGCGGCCATCGCCGACGTGGGAGCCGCCGTCAGGAGAGACGCGGACGACCATGACTTGCTGTCCGTCCTCTCCCATGACGCGGATCTGCTCGCCGTCGCGCTGGATGAGGCGGCCGGCGACGGGCTGGCCGTCGCGGAGGGCGGTGACCTGCCCGTTTTCAATCTTGATGGTGCACTGGCCTTCGGGGCAGGTCTGGGAGAAGACGCTGACCTGGTTGGTGTCGGTCTGGGGCTCGTCGGCCTGGCCGAAGGTGGTGGTGGTGCGGGGCGTGGTGAAGACCATGTCGGAGACGGGGGCGTGATGTCGGGCGCGAGGGGCGGTCTGGCCCGGCTGCTGCTTGCGGGCCTGGCCCTCGGGGGGGCAGGTGGAGGTCTTGGGGGTGTAGATCGCGCTGGCAGTGCCGGCGGCGACGACGAGGGCCAGAACGGCCGGGAGGATCTGGGTGCGGGACAGGGCCATCGGGGATCTCCTTGCGAGTGCTTCGTCTGAGGTTTGGTTCAGGCCCGTCGCCAGTGGGGCGGGCAGAGATGCTGGGTGACGCCGGTGAATGATCTGGAGTTCGGACGATGCGGCGAAGAGGACTCTCGGACATCCTGACGCGCGGCCTACTCAATCCCGTCCGTGGTCGTGGTGATTCCAACAAGCCAGTACCAGTCGTGCTCGGATTGGGGCGAGCAGCGGATCAGAGCGGCGGCTCGATGACCATGCCGCGGACGCGGATGGGCACCGGGCGGCCGGCTTCGTCTTCGCCGAGTTCGTAGAGGCTGGGGACGGTGATGCGCTCGAGGATCTGGCGGATGTAGCGGACCTCGAACGAGCCGTCCTGCAGGGCGCGGGTCTCGACGAGGATGCGGGTGGGGACTTCCTCGACGACGCGGTCCTGTTCGCGGCCGAGTTGGAGGTAGGCGTCGTAGGCCTGATCGGGCGTGCTGACGGTGATGCCGGCGGGGACGAGGCTGGCCTGGTTGCCGCCAAGCCCGGTGTTGTTGCCGCGGGTTGTGAAGGCGAGGGCGACCACAGCGGCGGCGGCCCAGCCGCCCCAGGACATCGCGCGGCCGAAGCGGCGGGAGAGTTGCTCGGAGCGGGCCTCTTCGACGGGCAGGTCGATCGAGTCGGCCAGACGGGTCGCGTCGGCGACCGCGGCCGAGAGATCGGCGTGGTCCTGCTGGCATTCGGCCAGGTCGCGCCAGACCGAGGGCTCACGGGCAGCCAGCGCCTTGAACGCGGCCCAGTCCTCGGGCGTGGCTTCACCATCGATGATGCGGGAGATGAGGATGTCGCGGTCGAGCGAGGCGACCGCGCCGCCCGCGCGATCGCTGGCGGGCTGGGGGAGATTGCCGGCCATGCTGTGTCCAGGATTTTCCGGCGTGTTCATGTCGTTGCTCATGGCTCACCACCTGTGGGCGTGGGTGTCTGGTCGAGTTGGGCGCGAGTCTGGCCCGCCTCGTTTTCGACGCCGATGCGCGCGAGCGGCTTGAGGCCGCTGTCGAGGGCGACCATCTCGCGGACCATTCGACGTGCGCGGGCGATGCGGGTTTCGACGGTGGTTTCGGGCATGTCCAGAACGCGGCCGATCTCGCGGTACGACATGCCACGGACGCTTCGGAGGATGAGAGGCTCCGCGTAGCCCTCGGGCAGGCGACGGGCCATGGCGAGAAGCCTGGCTCCCTCTTCGCGTCCCTCGGTCGAGATGGAATCGACGATCGAACCGGATGGCGCCCCCGGGATGGAGCTGGCGACGTCGCCGGCGTCGAGTTTCAGGCCAAGGCGTTCGGGGGCGCGGACCTGTTGACGACGACCGGAGGCGCGGGCCGCGTTGAGCGCGACCTGGCGGAGCCACGGGCGCACGGCGGCGGGATCGCGCAGATCGCCGATTCGTTTGACCAGGCTGAGCGCGACATCCTGCAACAGGTCCTCCAGATCGACGTCGCGGGGCTTGTGCGCGAGCAGGACGCCGGCGATCCAGCGGCGATGCTGCTGCCAGACCTCGCGCAGGGCGTCGGTGCTCCCCCGCATGGCGGCGGCGGCCCGCTGGGCTCCCAGGATGTCGGGCTCGGTCCCGAACTCGTCCAAGATTCAGTCCCCGCAATACCCCATGAGATGCGCGTGAGGGGGGTGTCCGTCAGGATTCGGCAGGTGCAAAGCAAGATACCGGACTTGACGCGAACGGATGCCCGGGGGCCTGTCCGGTGTACCGCTCCCGCCCCTGCAACCAGAGAGCCTTTGCGACGGATCAGGGATCATGCTGATCGCGATGAGCGGAGGAAAGCCCACATGCCGGGCGTGCGGATACGACTTGTCGGGGCATTCGGCCCGGGGAATCTGCCCGGAGTGCGGGAGGCGATTCTCGACGCAAATCACGGTAGTTCCGCTCGCAAGGTGGCACGAGCGAGCCCGGTCGCTGCGGCGGTGGCCGATGCTGGCGGTGCGGTTGCCAGTGTGCGCGATTGCGCTGCTTCTGCTGAGAGCTTGTGGCGTGCTCGCGTACATCTCCTGGCGAGTGTGGGTTGAGCACCTGCGGCCCTGGTCGCAAGGCAACTATGGGCCGTGGGTCGTCGACGACTGATCCGTCCCTGCCGTTTGACGGGCGGGGTGAGGCGGTCTATGTTCTCCCTGCTTCGGGCGGGTCCGGCGGGGCTGTGGCCTTGGCGGGCTGGTGCTTGGGCGACATGTTGCTGATCTCTGTGTCGTTTCGAGGGTGTAGCTCAGTGGTAGAGCGTCACGTTGCCAACGTGAAAGTCGCGCGTTCGAATCGCGTCACCCTCTTTTCTTGAGACCCGTGCGATGTGCCCGGGTCTGGTGCTGCCGGAGCCTCCGGCGGCGCGTTGGGGTCTGTCGGGGCGGTCAACAGCGCACCCGGGACTCCTGAACTTCCCTTGGCCGGCTTTCGCCGGTACGAGGATGCCCTTCGCGTTCGGCTCTGCCGACGTGAGCCGGCAGGAAGGACAGCGACCATGGCGAAGAGCGTGCAACTGCTTTTGACTGAAAACGTGGACAACCTCGGCATTGTCGGGGATGTGGTCAACGTGCGGACCGGGTATGCCCGGAACTTCCTGCTGCCCCGCGGCATGGCGACGACTCCCTCCGACGAGATGATCAAGTCGCTCACGCAGAAGCGCCGCGACGCGGAGCAGCACCTGGGCGAGGTGCGTGTGGAGCGCGAGGCCCTCATCAAGAGGATGAGCGGGATCGAGCTGACGATGACGCGGTCGGCCAACGATCAGGGAATTCTGTACGGCGCGGTGACGCAGCAGGAGCTCGCGGCCGCGCTGGTCGCGCTGGGGTACAAGGTCAAGCCCCGAGAGGTGAGGATCCCGCAGACGATCAAGCGGGTTGACGCCCACGACATCGTGGTGAAGTTCGACTCGGACCTGGAGGCGACGGTGAAGCTGCATGTCGTGGCCGACAAGACCGTGCAGAAGGAAGAGCGCGAGGAGATGGACTTCGACAACGAGGGCAACCTTGTTGACAAGAGCAAGGCAAAGCGGAGCGACTGGCGCGACAAGCTGGGCGACCAGAAGGGCGAGCGTCGCGAGCGCAAGGGTGGCGAGGGCGGCGGCGAGGGTGGTGGGGGTGGTGGCGGCGATCGCCCCGCGCGGCCCGAGAAGGTCGGGCGGATGGGTCGCGAAGAGGCCGCCCGCAAGGCGATGGAAGAGGGCACACGCCCCGTCAAGCCCGGCTGGGGCGCCAAGCCCAAGCCCGCCGAGGCGGGGGCGGCACCGGCCCCCGCACCCGAGGCGCCGGCCGAGGGCAAAAGCAAGGACAAGGGCAAGGGCAAGGACAAAGGCAAGGACAAGAAGCGGAAGTGATCGCAAGTTGATCGCGACAGTTGAGTGATCGCGCCACCGGCCGCGGCCTTCCGCGGCTGGTGTTTTTTTGGAGAGGTCGTGCGATCGATTCTCGGTGGAGGCGTGGCGCAATCCGGATCATGCGATCGGTCATCGACGGTCCGATGGCGCGGGTCGCTCGGAGCCGAGGCTGGTGGCCCGACGAGAAGCGACTCCGCGTTCCTACGCCCGCGGCTGTGTCGCGGCGATGAGGGCGCGGAAGAGGTTGAGGCCGAGGTTCTCATCCGACGTGCGCTCGGGGTGCCACTGGACGCCGAGGTAGAAACGGTGGGCGGGGTCGGCGATGGCCTCGATGACGCCGTCGTCGCTGCGGGCCAGGATGGAGAGTCGGCCCGGGTCGTCGACAGCCTGACGGTGCTTCGAGTGGACGGTTCCGGGAGAGATGAGGGATTGGAGCACAACGGACGACCGCCCCGCTCCCGCGGAGGGCTCGGTCGGGCCCACAGGCACCACGCCATGCTCCGCGCCCCAGTGGCGGTCGGCGTCGCGGCGCGAGTCGGGCATGTGTTGATCGAGTCGACCGCCGGCGTGCAGGGCCATGAGTTGCATGCCCAGGCACACGCCCAGCGTGGGGCGAGGCCTGGCGGCCAACAGCTCGAGCAGGCGAGTCTCAAAGGCCTGACGGCGTGGGTGCAACGGCGTGGCCTTGGGATGCGTGGGCTGGCCGTAGGGTTCGGTGCGAGGGTCGTCGCCGCCGGTCAGGACAACGGCGTGGCACAGGGCGAGTTGGTCGGCCAGAGTTTCGAGCGACGGCGCGAGGAGGATCGGCACGCCGCCAGCGCGGGCGACGGCATCGGCGTAGGTGAGCGTGCAGACGGCGCGATCGCGATGGCCGGTCGGGCTCGCGATCGTCTGGACGTCCGGCGTGATGCCGACGATGGGGCGATGGGTTGCCAAAGGGAAAGCGGGCGATCGGGATCGAACCGACGACATTCAGCTTGGGAAGCTGACGTTCTACCGCTGAACTACGCCCGCGGCCACAAGCAGTGTAGTCGGCCCGCGTGGGCCACGCAAGGCTGGGACTTCGGGGTTGACCGCCGCCCCCGGCCCTGGTCAACCGCCGCCCATCGACTCCCGGGCCACGCGATCAAACAACGACATTGGCGCGTCTCTGCCCGTCCACGCCGCGAACTGCGACGCCGCTTGCCGCGTGAACATCTCAAGGCCTGAGATCACCCGGCATCCGGCGGCGCGGGCCGCCCGCAGCATCGGGGTTTCCAGCGGGCGATACACCGTGTCGAAGAACACGGTGTCCGGGCGATCCGCGGCCAGCGCGGCCACCGGCACGGGCGATGCCTCGGGGCGTGGTCCACCACGCATCCCCACCGGCGTGGCGTTGACGACTACCTCGGGAAGTTCGGCGCTGATCGAGTCCAGGACCCCGGCGCGGAGGTGGCCAAGCACGCTGGAACTGCCCCCGATCACGCCGGAACGGTCGCCGTGCGCTCGCTCGCCCAGACCCGCGGGATGGGCGACCGAGCCAAGCCCGGCAACCACGTCATCGACGAGCGCAAGAGCCTGTTCGACCCGCCGGGCGTACACCGAAACCCTGGCCCCGGCCAGCACGCACGCCCCCGCCACGGCCCGCGCGACCCCGCCCGCGCCAACCAACCCGACCTTCACACCCGCGAGCGAACCAACGGCGCCCTCCAGGCACTCACGCGCCGCCATTGCATCCGTGTTCATCACACGGCACGCACGCACGGGTCCACCAACGTCGCGATCCACGATCATCGTGTTGGCCGCCCCGCAGAGCCGGGAAAGGTCATCCGTCGCCCACCCGCGTTCGCCGGCGAGCCGCAGGAGATTCTGCTTGTGCGGGATCGTGACCGAGCAGCCGGAGAAGTCCAGGCCCGGGTGGTCGAGCAGCGCGAGAAGCGTGGCTTTGAACGAGATGTACGAGGCATCGAGCGGTGCAGCCTTCTCACCCGACACCGATCGGGAAGCCGGGGGGTCGGAGCCTTCGGGATTCGCGTCGGCCGCGCCGGAGCGAAACGTGTCGCGCCCCGTGTGGGTGGTGGAAACACGGGGCTGCGGCGGAACTGATGGGAGCCAATGCGTCGCCACCCGCGAGTCGCGCGCCTCGGGCTCATCTCGCCCCGTCCTCGCGTCCGCCGCGATCGGCAACGGCACATACACCCCGTCATGCCCGACCGCCTCGAACCCCGCGTTGTGGACCTGCGGCGACAGCGACTGCCCGACCGGCCAGCCCACGATCCCGTACACCCGCGTCCGCGTCGTGATCGATCCGAACCGGTACGTCCCCAAAAGGTCCGCGATTGTCGGCTGGCCCGGCGCGGTCGTGGTTGAGGGCCGCAGCGACGCGAACGTGAGAAAACCGCCGAACTTCGGCGCCAGCACCCGGCTCATCAGCCCGAACTCGCCCATGCCCAGCGCGATGGTCGGACGGTCACGGTCGCCCAGGATGCCGAACAACTCCAGGTTGTCGCGCAGCGAGCGGGCGTGGAACGCGACCTTGATGACCCGTGCTGCATCCGAGCCGCGAGCGGCCAGCAGGCGACGCGACAGGTCCGCCGGCGGGCCCTTGAAGTCGTGCAGCGACAGGATCAGCGACGGCGCCAGGTCCCGCCCCCGCTGCGGATGGTCCACCGCCAGGTGAACCTTTTGCCGGATGTTGGCCGAGCGCGTGTACGCCCCCAGCTCAACATCGATGTACCGCGGCGGATGCCCCCGGGGCGGGGCCAGCGTCCCCAGCGCCTCAAACAACGCGATCCGCGCATCCTCCGGCCCGTCGTAAGACCCGCCTTCCCACGTTGGTCGGCAGGTGGCGATGCAGGCCAGCGGCGAGCGGGTGACCAAGTCGCACGCGGCCCCGATCTGTGATTCGAGCGTGTCGAGGGCCGGCAGGATGCCGTCGCCTTCGCCCGGATCGCGCGAGCCATCGTGTGGCGACCCATCCGGCGATTCGTCCGGCGACCGATCGCCCCCGTGGAAGAACTCGTCGAGCCGGAACTCCACCAGGTCCGCACCAAGATCACGGGCGGCCTGCGCCTCGCCCAGCGCACGCTCGACGTCATGGACCATCAATGGGCAGCAGATGAGGGACACGGGCGGAGTGTAGAGGCGGGCCGACGCGCGCGCTCTCCCAAGACCTGCCCGGCCCTCTCACCCATCGCGACCCGCGGTGAAGCTCGGGCGTGCCACCGGCCATGGCGCTGGACGCCCGGTGCCAGCCTCCAGCGGAACGCCTTTCACACCCGCCGCCCAAAGCCGCGTCTGGTGGCACCACTCGAACCAGCCTCAACGCCCATGCGCCCCAGACAGCGCCCACTGCGTCCGCACACCCATCGCATCCTTCAACCGGCGTCGGTACTCCCGTCTCGGAATCTCCACGGCCCCGAACCGCGCAAGGTGCGGCGTCAGAAACTGTGTATCCAGCAGCGTGAACCCACACGTCCGCAGGCGCTCCACCAGATGCACCAGGCAGACCTTCGACGCATCGGTCCCGCCCAGTTCCGGGCACGAGAACATGGACTCCCCCGCGAACAGGCCGTTGAGGTGTACGCCGTACAGCCCGCCGACAAGAGTGGGGGGGTGGAGGCCACGCTCGCCGTCGGCGTCCACAAGCCACGCCTCGACCGAGTGTGCGTGCCCCGCCCGATGCAGGGCCACATACATGGCCGCGATGTCGCCGGTGATCCAGGTCTCCTCGCCACCGACCTTGCCGGGCCGGGGGCGGGCGCACAGGCCGATGACCTGCGCGAACGCCGTGTCGGTGCGGACCTCGAAACGCCGCTCGCGCACCCGGGCCGCCAGCGTGCGTGGCACATGGAACCCATCCAGAGGGATGATCGCCCTCGGGTCCGGGTCATAGAGGGACAGGTCTCGCGATCCCGGCTCACCCATCGGGAACTGCCCGCGCGAATACACCCCCAGCAGGGCTTGGACGATCGAGGGATGTTCGGTATGCTCGTGCATGGGGTTGTCCACAACTCGGGGCGGTCCCGTCCGCCGGGCGGTTCGCCCAGAATCCTTGCACGCCCGTGAAAGGCCAGAGTTCAGGGTCCGAAGAAACCGTTTACCGCACGTCCGGGGAGTGCTTGCCGGGAGGCCCGCCATGCTCATTGAAGAAGTCCTGCGAAACCAAGACACCCTCGCCCTGCTGGTCATCGGGACCGTGGGGGTGTTCTGGATTGTCGCCGGAACCATCGGTGGCGTGCTCAAGACAAACCAACGCGAACGCTCCCGGCGCGAGATCGCGGCCTACGTCGCCGAAGGCTCCATGACCCCCGAACAGGCCGATCGCCTCATGAAGGCAAGAGACACCTGATACGCGATCCGACTGTCACCCCCACCCGCCACGCACACCCACCCGATAGGCACCCCGACCGTGAGGGAGCGCCACCACAACCCGCGTCGCCCAGTCCCATCCGACGACCTCCGCCCCAGCCTCCCAGAACTTCAACCCCCGCACCAGCCCGCGGGCCATCCCCGACACAAGGACCACCGTCATGATGACCCTCGCCGAGATCCCGTCTGAAGTCATCCCCCTCACCGCGATCGCCGGAGGGATCACCGTCGCCCTGGTCAGCATCGTCGTGGGCGGCATCGGCGGGACCCTGAAGACCAAGCAGCGCGAGCAGACCAAACGCGAGGTCGCCGCCTACGTCGCCGAGGGTTCCATGACCCCCGACGAGGCCGAGCGGCTTCTCAAGGCCGGCGCGCCCGCGGGCGGCTGCAAGTCCTGACACCAAACTTCGTCTCAGGGCCCCGCGGGCGACTCGTTCTCAGGTCGCTGTGGCCGATCGTGACGGGCACCTCGCCCACACTCATCCCCTCACGTCGTCACCGTCGATGAACAACCATCGACTCCGCGCCCCCCAGCCCGGCGCGGCCTCAAGCAGCCGCATCCGGCTGACCATGGAGCCTCTCATGCTGGTATCCCTCGCCTCGGCCCCTCTCACGCTGGCCATGCAAGAGAACGAGATGAAGATGATGATCGTGATCGCGATCATCGCCCTCGTCGCCGCGCTCGCGGTCCTGCGCACCGTCCGCAGGGTCGCCGAGGTCACCGAACGCGAAAAGACCCGGCGCGAGATCGCCGCCTACGTCGCCGAGGGCTCCATCACCCCGGACGACGCGGCCCGCCTCCTCCACACCGGCGTGTCCGAAACCGTCGCCGCCGAACTGGCCCGAGGCGTGAGCTGGGGCACCGTCTCGGCCAAGCGCGCCCAGGAAATGGTCCGCGCCATCCAGACCCCTCCCGCCGCCCCGCCGCCCAGGGCGTGACCCCGCGAGCCTCCACAGAACCGCCCGCGCAAGCGGCCGGCCAACGGCCAGCCACGCCGCGGGTGAATCATGCAATACAACCTGTGACCTCTGCGCCAGGCGCAGTCACGACCGCTCAGGTCGACCGTCGACCCGCAACCAGGGGTTGATGCCTCAACGCTCGACGCCCGATCGCCCAGACCTGACCGCCTTCGGTCAGAGCCCCTGCTCGCCACCCTCCACACCCCGCCCACCCCGC
>CAZHKB010000041.1:0-10387 GCA_964533405.1 uncultured Phycisphaeraceae bacterium
GTGTTGGAGCCGACTGGGGGCGCGGATGCGAGGGGATCTGGCGGCGGGAGCATCGTGCTGACGCCCGTCGCGGGCGGGGCGGACGTCTCGGGATCCATCGATGAGGACGAGATGTTCGTGCTTCGTGTCGCGCCCGGGTTGTATCGTGCGATGCTCAGGATTGGCGATGCGAGCGTCGATCTGGGCGTGCTTGAACTGCCATGACTGCCGTACCGACGTGGACAACCAGAGACACGGACGCGCTGGTGCGGGAACTCCTGGACGCCCATGCGGGTGATCGCGCGCGCGTGGTGATGGAAGCGGCGTTGCCGGCTCCGGCAGCGGAACGCGGAGCGAGGGCAGATTCGGGGGGTCGGGGGCGGCCCGTCTGGCTTGCGCCCGGTGGGCTGGTCGCCGCGATCTCGGAGCGCGCGGCGGAGCTGGCGATTGCCGACACGGGCAAGGGCGAGCGTGTGGCGAGGCTGGCGATCGAGCTGGCGGGCGAGTTGGGGTTGGCATCGGTGGGGGCGAGAGCCCGGGTGACGCTCGGGCATGTGCTGAACTACGCGACGCGGTTCGGTGAGGCGCTGGCGGCGTTGGAGCAGGCGGCGGCGATGGGGCTGGCGTGCGGGGATGCGTTCGCGGTGGCGCGGGCGGCCCTGGTGTCGATGCACGCGCTGGCGAGGCTGGGGCGGATGGACGAGGCAGTGGCGGCCGGGGCGCGGGCGATCTCGGGGTTCGAGGCGATCGACGAGCCGGTGTGGCGCGCCAAGACGGACGTGAATCTTGGCGTGCTCAAGCGGATGCGAGGAGATGCGGCGGGCGCGGTGCCGCACTTTGAGGCGGCCCGTGTGGTGTTCGCGGACGCGCCGGCGGTGCTGGCGCAGATCGAGAGCAACCGTGCGGAGGCATTGCTGGACCTCGCGCGGTTTGGGGAGGCGGAGGGGGCGTTTGGGGCCGCGCTGGTGGCGTTCACCGCGGCGGGTGCGACGCACGCGGCGGGAATCGCGGAGGGGAATCTGGCGGACCTGTTGAGCCGGCAGGGGCGGTTTGAGGGCGCGCTCGAGCACTTCGAGCGAGCGCGGCGCGCGCTGGAGGGGGTTGGCGCGCCGGCAGACCTGGCGCGGCTCCAGAGCGAGGAGGGGGACGCGCTGGGGGCGATCGGGATGGATGAGGAGGCGGCGCGGTCGTATCGGCGGGCGATTGCCGCGCTGGACGAGGCCGGGCTGGCGGCGGAGGGGGCGCGGGCTCGCGTGGGGCTGGCGCATGTGCTGGAGCGACTCGGGAAGCGGGACGAAGCGGATCGGGCGCTTGGCGAGGCGATCGGGCAGTTCGCGGCGATTCCAAACGCGACGGGCGAGGCGAGGGCGCGGGTGAGGCAGGTCGCGCTGAGGCGGGGGATGGTGGCTGGCGAGAGGCTTCTGGATCGGCTGGACGAGCTCACGGTGGTGCTGGCGGGTCGCCCGCTGGACCTGGCGGAGGTGCGGCTGCTGCGGTGCGAGCGGTTGCTGGAGTTGGCGCGGGGGCAGGACGCGCTGGCGGAGGCCGACGGCGTGCTGGAGGTGGCGCGGGCGCTCGTGAATCGGCCGCTGGAGTGCGACGCGCTGGCGTGGCGGGCGCGGGCGGTGCGAGCGACTGGCGGGCGGGATGAGGCGATTGCGACGCTGGGGGCGGCGATCGAGGTGATCGAGCGGATTCGGGGGTCGCTGCAGGCGGATCGGTTTCGGGCGGCGGCGATGGGATCGCGGCACGGGCTGTACGAAGAACTCGGGGCGTTGCTGCTGGAGCGGGCGGCGGCGACGGAGGCGGCGGGGGGACCAGAGAGCGTGGCGGCGCGGGACCGGGCGAGCGTGCTGGAGGTGACGGATCGGGGGCGGGCCCGCGCGCTGCTGGACCTGGTGCATGGCGGGGTTGAACTGGCCGAGCAACTGGCGTCGGGTGCGTCGGAGGCGGATCGCGCGTTGGTTCGTGAGTTGGCGGCGAGTCGCGGGGCGATGAACGCGCTGTATGACCGGTTGTTCAATGCAGACGGGCTGGCGGGGGATGAGGGGGCGGCTGGAGGGGGCGCGCCGCGCGTTGTGGGCGGCAACGGTGCGGCGAGGCGCCGCGAGGAGGCCGGTCGGGCCTTGGAGGAGCACGAGCGGCGTGTGGCCGAGATTGAGCGGCGACTGGCGGCAACGCGGCGGTTCCGGGTGTTCGCGCCGGAGCATGTCCGCGCGGAGCAGGTGCAGAGCGTGCTGCGGGAGGATGAGGCGCTGGTCGAGTACGCGGAGTTGGGCGGCGTGCTGCACGCGATGGTGCTGCGGCATGTCGGGGCGGTGTCGATCGTGCCGCTGGCGCGGACGGGCGAGGTGGTCGAGGCGGGGCAACGGCTGGCGATGTGCATCGACCGGGCCGTGCTGGGGGCGGTTCGGCGCGGGGCGGAGGAGCGGGATCACCCGTCCGGCGGCGATGCGGCTTGCATGAGAGTGCTGGAACGGCTGCACGCGGCGCTGATCGCGCCGATCGAGGCCCATCTGGGCGGGGTGAATCGCCTGCTGGTCTCGCCGCACGACTCGCTTCACGGCCTCCCGTTGCACGCGGTGCGGGGCGGGGGTACAAGCCTGATCGAGCGGTTCGAGGTGGTGACGACTCCGAGCGCGGCCCTGCTGTACCAATCGCGGATGCACCCGCACCAGCTGGCTGGGGGCATGCCGCTCGTGGTCGGGGTGCCCGATGAGGTCGCGCCGCAGATGGGTGAGGAGGCCCGGGCGGTGGCGGGGGCGCTGGGGCGCGCAAGGTTGCTGGTGGGAACAGACGCGACGTTCGCGGCGTTCGCGGAGGCATCGGGCGATGCGCCGCTGATCCACCTGGCGTGCCATGGGGCTTTCGCTGCTCGAAACCCGATGCAGACACGGGTGCGGTTCTCGGACGCGTGGGTGACGGTGCGGGACGTGCTGGGCCTGTCGCTGCCGGGCAGCGTGGTGGTGCTCAGCGGGTGCGAGACGGGGCGTGCGGGGGTTGAGCGAGGCGGCGAGGCGTACGGGCTGGGGCGGGCGTTGTTGGCGACCGGGGCCTCGGCGGTGGTGATGAGCCTGTGGCCTGTGCATGATCGGACCACTCGGGAACTCATGGAATCGGTGTATCAGGGGATCGGGCGCGGGTACCTTTCGGGTGAGAGAGCCGGTGGCGGGATGGGCGTAGCCCGGCACTTGGCCGCGGCGCAGCGGGGCTTGATTGCCCGCGGCGTCCACCCGGCGATGTGGGCTCCGTTTGTGATGATGGGAGATCCAGGGCCATGAGCGACGCTGGGGTGAAGAGTCGAGTTGCCCGCGCGGTGCTTGCGATGGCGGCGGTGGTCGGGCTGGCGGGGGTGGCGTGCGCCGAGCCGGACGATCCGCCGATTCCGACCGAGGCGGTGGTGAAACTGCTGCCGGGCGTGACGATCGAGCAGTTCAATCAGCGGTATGGGACGACGCTGCAGGCGGCGGTGGGCAACGGGCTCAAGGTGGTGCATCATGTGCATCTGCCGAGCCCTTTCACCCGGCAGCAGCTTGGGACCATGCTGTTCCTCGATCCCCAGGGCGTGCTGGTGGAGTGGGGCGAGCTCAACTTCTTCATCGACGACGACGTGCGTCCCGGGACGCAGTCATTCTTTCTGGGGTACACGGCCTTGCAGTACCAGACGCAGTACGCGGTGGGCCTGACGGGCCAGCCAGCGGCGGCGGCGCAGGGGACCGGCGGGGGCGTGAAGGTCGCGGTGATCGACACGGGCGTGGACGTGAAGCACCCGGCACTGGCGGGGAGGATCGCCCCCGGCGGGTACAACTTCATCGAGCGGAACACCAACGTCGCCGATGTGGGCGACGGGATCGACAACGACGGGAGCGGCGCGGCCGACGAGATGGTCGGGCACGGGACGATGATGGCCGGGGTGATCCTGGCGATGGCGCCCGACGCGGTGATCTTGCCCTTGCGGGTGATGGACTCGGACGGGCGGGGGTCGTCGTTCCGGGTGGCGGAGGCGATTTACTACGCGATGGCGCAGGAGGCCGACGTCATCAACCTGAGCCTGGGCAGCACGGAGGAGCTCGACGTGCTGAGCGATGCGGTTTCTGACGCGAGATACTGGGGCTGCATCGTGGTGGCGTCGGTGGGCAATGACGGGCAGGAGCTGAAGCTATCCCCGGCCAGCGAGAACGACACCATCGCGGTGGCGGCGACCAACCAGTTCGACCAGCGGGCGGCGTTCAGCAACTATGGCGACCATGTGTTCCTGAGCGCCCCCGGGGACAACGTCGTGGGCACCATGCCGGGCGGGCAGTTTGCGCAGGGTGATGGGACGAGCTGCGCGGCGGCGGTGGTGTCCGGGGCGTGCGCCCTGATCCGGTCGGTGGCGCCGTGGGTGGGGACACGCGACATGCAGGGCGCGCTCAGGGACTCGGCGGTCAACATCAATGCGCAGAACCCCGGGTTCACCGGCAGGCTGGGGGCTGGGCGGATCAACGTGGCGGGTGCGTTGAACTTCCTGCCCCCCTGCCCGGCGGACCTGACGACGGGGGCCGTGAGCGGGATGCCGGGGTATGGCGTGCCCAATGGGGTGCTGACCAACGACGACTTCTTTTTCTACCTGATCCAGTTCGCGAGCGGCAATCCGGCGGCGGACCTGACGAACACGGCGGTGCGGGGGAGCGAAGGCTTCGGCGATCCGAACGGGATCATCAACAACGACGATTTCTTTTACTACCTGTACGTCTTCTCGCGCGGGTGCTGAGAGGGATTGCGCGTCGATCCTGCGCCCACGCAAGGTGCGCGAGGAAGATCACCGCACAGGCGCAGAGGTCACAGAGGAAGGCCAAGCCAGGCTGTGGTCTCGGCATCGAGCGAGAGCCGATCACCGTCCCGGCTTGAACAGCGTGCGGAGGGTGTCGTAGATGTCGTTGCGTCCGCCGACCTTGGCGGTGATGAGCTGGGGGCCATCGTCGTCCTTGGCCCCGTCGGGGAAGGCGGAGTTGAGGACGTTGATGAAGTTGCCCGAGCCGTAGGCGCTGGCGACCTGGACGTAGCCGAACATGTTGCAGCGGGGGAGGAGCTCGTCCTTGAGGAGCCCGACACAGGTGCGGTTGTCGGCCTCGGATGAGTTGTCGCCGTCGGAGAAGTGGAAGAGGTAGATGTTCCACTCGGCGGGGCTGTACTCTCCGTCGAGCAGGTCGCGCGCGAGGGTGAAGGCCGAGGAGATGCGGGTGCCGCCGTCTTCGCGGAGCGAGAAAAAGGTCTTCTTGTCGACCTCGGCGGCGCGGACGTCGTGCACGACGTAGCGGCTCTCGATGCCCTCGTAGTTGCGCCGGAGCCAGGTGTCGATCCAGAAGGCGCAGAGGCGGACCAGTTCCTTCTGCTCGTCGCCCATGGAGCCCGAGACGTCCATCATATAGACGATGACGGCGCTGGACTGGGGCTTCTTGACCTCGTTCCAGGAGCGGTAGCGCAGGTCGTCGCGCACGGGGATGATGATGGGGTCGTCGGGGTTGTAGTCGCCGGTGGCGAGCTGGCGCTTGAGGGCCTCGCGGTAGGAGCGCTTGAAGTGGCGGAGGCTCGCGGGGCCGGTGGTGCGGATGCCCGAGTACTTGTCCTTGAGGGTGGTGATGCGGCTGGCGCCGCGCGGCTTGATGCGGGGGAGCTGGAGTTCTTCCTTGAGGATGTCGGCGAGTTCTTCGAGGGAGACATCAACCTCGGTGATGTGCTTGCCCTCGGCGTCGCCGCCCTGGCCCTTGCCGTCGCCGGGCTGGCCGACGGTCTGGCCCTCGCCGCCCTCGCCCATGCCCACGCCGCCGGCGGAGTTGTCGCCGTAGCGGAAGGTGGGGATGTCGATGTCGTGGACGGGGATGGAGACGAACTTCTTGCCCTCACGGCCGATGAGCTCGCCGCGGGAGAGGAAGCGGCGGAGGTCCTTGCGGATCTTTCCCTTGACGATCTGGCGGAAGCGCTGGCTGTCCTGCTCGATCTTGTTGACCATGGTCGGCCCTTCCTGGGCGTGGGGCAGGCGTGCCCGAGAGAGGATACGGAGCGCGCAGGCCCGTGTTTCATCGGCGAGGCATGAACGTGGGATGGAGGGATTTCGGGGGTGGAAGGGGGGATCGGGCGCGGGAGCGGGTTATGGGGTTGGCCCGGCTCGGGTGCCTCGCCGAGCGGGCGACGCGGCTCAGGGTTGGTCAGGGGGGGCAAGCTGACCCGACAGCGTTGATGAGATCGCTGGGCGACGCGAAGGCGCGCGTTCGGGGCGATTGGCGTGCTGCCGCAACCGCCTGGCCACCCAGGCCATGCCGATCAGGCCCACGGGTACGGCCACCGCCATCTCCACGCCGCGGTTGACCAAGTCGCCCGCCAGACCCAGGGCCGTCGCTTGGGCGCTGGTCGCGCCCGGCTCCATGAACCACGACGGCAACGCGGCCATGGACAAGCCCACGGCCCACTCGCGGAGTCCCAGGCCGTTGCCGGAAATCGGAATGGCGGTGGCGGCCTGGCTGACGGCGGCGATGGCGCAGGCCTGCTCGAAGCTGAGCGCGTGCCCGACCATGTGGAAGACGAGCCAGTATCGCGTGACCCAGACCAGGGTGTCGAGATAGCGGAGGAAGATGGCGGCGGCGATCCGCCACGGTCCCTGGGTGAGTCCGAGGATGAGGGAGGCCAGTCCGATGGCTCCGCCCGTGCCGGCGATGATGGAGATCTCGATGGCGAGCGAGTCGGTCCAGCGCAGGGCCAGGCCAAGGACGACGAGCAGGGCAATGGCGGTGGCGGTCAGGCCCATCGAGAGCACGAGCAGGGCGGCGGAGGTTGAGATGGGGATGTTGTTGACCTTGCGGTGGTAGGCGATGCGTCCGAACATGCCTGGGCGCATGGGCAGGTAGTTGAGCAGCCACGCGCCGCAGACCAGGGCGAGCATCTCGGCGGGGCGGACCGGGCCGTGCTTGGCGGTGATGATCCAGAGCGCGAGCGAGACGAAGACCAGATTCAGAAGCGGCGAGACGAGGGCGAGGGCAACCATCCACGCGGGGGCGATCGTGAGAGCGTCCCACGCGCTGGCGAGTTCGTGTCGCCGCAGGGCGACGGCAACCAGAGCGGCCACGACGAGCGCGAGCCCGACAATCCCGCCGATGATGGCGCGGCGGCGCCTTGCGGGGGTGGGGGCGAGGTTGAGCGGGTCGCCGGTGTCGGCGTCGGGCGCGGGCACGGGCTACTCCGCCACGCCGCGGAGCGAGGGGAGAGCCGGCCCCAGGAGCGAGCCGGTGCCGGGACCCGAGATGGCGTACACGGGCGGGGCTTCGGGGTCGTTGAGGCGTGCGGCCTGGATGTCGGCCATCTCGGCCAGGCCCGGAGCCTGCGATGCGCGGCAGGCGGCCAGGATCGGATCGTCCGGCGTGCTGCCCCGCGTGATGAGCGCGAGCAGGAGAACCAGCGGATCGGCCTCGGCGGCGATGGTGGAGCGGACGCCGTCGTCAAACGTCGCAAAGCCATTGACCAGCGTGCCGTGGGGGAGCATGGCCAGCAGCAGGGCGCGGTGCTCGGGGCTCGCCGCGAGGTAGCGCTCGCGCATTGCTTCGGCGAGAAGCGCGGCTTGCTGGGGGGTGGCGAACCGCCCGTAGTTTTCGGACAGGCAGACGGCCCAGCAGGCGCGGGCGAGGGCGGGGAGTTTGTCTTCGGGCGCCTGGCGGATGGCGGATTCGAGGTCTTCGGGGCTGAGCCGCGCGAGAAGCAGGGGCTCGCGATAGGCCTCCTGCGTGACGTCGGAGAGGCAAAGGGGGCCTCGGACGTAGGCCTGATCGACGATGCGGAAGCCCTGGATGGCGCGCCAGGAGACGCCGGTGCGGCTGGCGGCCTGGGCGTCGAGGAAGTCGGCGGTGAAGCCCGAGTCGGGCCACAAGTTGACGGTGATCTGCTCGCCGGGTTTGAGGCGGAGGCGGCGATCAAGGTCGAAGACCTCGGGCTGGACGCCGCCCAGGACGGGGGTGCCGCCGATGCGGACTTCGGGGCTCATCAGGAAGCGTGCATCGATGGGGCGGTCGCTGCCGACCGCGAGCGGCAGGCTGGAACGGTTGGCCAGCACGATGTCGACCTGCGCGAAGTCGAGCGGGCCCAGGCGCGGGCGGGCGGTCTTGACGTGCAGGCGCATGAACTCCTGGGCCTCGATGAGCATGCGGTCGATGGCCTGGGGCACGCTGTCGGCCAAGGCGGCGATGCGGGGCAGGTGCTCGGTGCTGGCCAGGTCCTGGCCTGTCATGAAGAGCAGGCGGCTGCGGGTCCACGCGCTCTGGGCGCTGAGGGGGTCCTCGCGGGCGATGCGCTTGTAGATCTCGGCGGCGTCCTCTCGTCGCCCGTTGGCTTCGAGGCACAGGGCCAGGCCCAGGCGGGAGCGGTACTTGTCGCCCTGAGTGGCCTCGAAGTACTTGATCGATTCATCCTGCTGGCCAGTGCGCAGGCCGAACCAGGCGAGGGCCTCGGTGGTGTCGGTGGCGGTGGCGACCTGTTCCTGCGTGGTCTGGAGGTCGGAGGCGAGGGCTTCGAGGTCTCCGGCGGCCCAGGCGCGGACGACCAGCGTCTCGATCCACATCTCGAGGATTTGCAGCGAGAGGCGGCGTCCCTCCTCGCCCATCGGCTGGTTCTCGGGGCGCTGGTAGAACTGGACGATGGTGAGGGCCGACTTGGTCAGGTCGCGCGCGGACTCGGCGGCCACGTCCCGCATACCGGAGGCGTCGGCGGCGATCATTCGCAGCAGTTCGTACTCGCGGGAGAGGCGGGTGTTCTCCGGGCGCTCCTCGTCGCGCACGGCCATGTTCCGCGATTCCTTCATCGCGACGTCGAAGGCGGCCTCGTGGCGGAGCAGGCCCAGGCGGCCGTTGAGTTCCTCGACCACCTGCTCGGGGCCGCGGAGCTGCCAGATGAGCAGCAAGCCTCGCAGGTCGAGCTGCTCGGCCATCTGGGGGTTGCTGGCGCCGATGATGTTGCGGGCGTTGTTGTGGAAGCGGGCCGCTTGCAGGAACGCGCCGTGGGCGGAGAGTTCGGCCGACATCGCCAGGTGGACATGCGGATCGAGCGGGTCGGCGATCAGCAGGTTGCAGAGCATCTGCATCCGCCCGACCGGGTCGTCGGGGACCGAGGCCTGGTAGAAGGCCAGCGCGAGGGCGGCGGCCTCCTTGTGCGAGGAGTCGAGGCTGGTCGCCAGCGTGAGCAGGCGAGAGAAGTCGTTGGAGTCGCCGCCCTCACGTGCCAGAACCGCGGCGTCGAGTGCCAGGCGGCTTCGGACAGACGGGTCCAGTCTGGCACCCGGCGGGCCGAGCAGGCGCTCGTAGGCGGCCAGGCGCTCTTCGCGGGTCTGGAGGCGCGCGAGGCGCATCGTGATGAGGCGGAGCTGGGCGATGGTGTCGGCGGGGTCGAGCGCAACGACGCGGCGGGTGGCCTGTTCGAGTGCGGTGGAGTCGCCCGCGTTGAAGGAGGCCTCAACCACTCGGCGCCAGAGGTTGGCGTCGGTGTCGCGGGCGGTGGCGGCGGCTTCCAGGGCGCGCTGCGCGAAGCGATAGTCGTCGAGCGTGGCCGCCGGCTGGAGGCGAAGGTCGAGCAGGGCGATGCGTTCGAGCAGGCGGGCCGCGTAGCCCGGCTCGACGGGCACGTCCTGCGACAAGGCCTGCTCGATGGTGACCGCGGGCCACGGGGTCAGGCCGGGCGGGAGGATCGAGATGGTTTCGGTTGCGCCGGGGAGCGGCTGTTCGGGCTGGGTGGCGGGCTCACCTGGCCCGGGGATCGCGGGTTGGGTGGTGGGTCGGGCCGGATTGGCGGGCTGGGCGAGGCAGAGGCCGGCGGTGGCGGCCAAGAGCCACGCGACGCCCAGCGTCCGGCATAGACGGCTGGAACCCGTGTGACCGTTGCGTGGACGTATTGATCGCGCCGTGGCCATGCGGTGGTTTACGAGGCCGGGGCGAGCAGGTTCGCCAGCATCACACTCAGCCATGCCACCCCCAGAAAGACGATCGCCGACGAGGCCATCTCGACCGAGGCGACCACGGCCCGCGAGGCCCGCGGAAAGGCGCGATCGGCCACCAGGCACATGAACACCAGCAAACCCGCCGCAACCGCCGTCACTCCGCCCACCACGCGGGGCCAGGGTCCAAGGGCGGCGTGATCGGACGCGACCATGAGCAGCCAGAGGCCGGCCATGACCAATAACGCCGCCCAGGGCGTCGCCGCCAGGGCCAGCAAGCTCAGACTCACACGACGCGAGGCCATACCCGCTCCGCTTCCGTGCAGGGACCATGCGCGAGTATATGGGAGGGGCGGGCTGGATGTCTCGAGGCCCCCTGCGTGTGTGATTTCTGCCCCGGTGCGTTCGCTTTGGTCAGCCCTTGGAGTCGTCGGGCGTTTCTGGCGGCTGAGCAGCAGG
>CAZHKB010000041.1:10487-13793 GCA_964533405.1 uncultured Phycisphaeraceae bacterium
GGAGTCGTCGGGCGTTTCTGGCGGCTGAGCAGCAGGGGTCTGGAACGCGGCCTTTACCCGATTGACCTCATGCCTGATCTGATCGCGGTCGGCGCCGAGGCTCTCGAGGACCAGGCGGGCCATCTCGCCGGCGGCCTCGATCTCATCGACGGCGACGCTGACGGAGTGGAAGTGCTCAAGGGCCGCCCGGTCGGAGGCGTATCGGGCCCGGACCAGGATGCGGATGGCCGGGTTGAGCGCGCTGGCGGCGGCGAGGATCTCGACCCGGCGTGCGGCGTCGGGCATGGTGAGAATGAGGTGGCTGGCCTTTCCGACGCCTGCTTGCTCCAGGATGGCGGATTGAGTGGCGTCGCCGTACACCGCTTCGCCGCCGTTCGAGCGGACTTCCTTGATGGTGGAGACGTTGAGGTCCAGGACGCGGGTGCGCATGCCTGATTCGCGGAGGAGGCGTTCGACCTCTCGTCCGGCGGGGCCGTAGCCCACGACGATGGCGAGGTTGGGGGTAGGCTTGGGGTTGGGCCCGGCGGCGAGTTGGTCGGCGGGCTGTTCATCGGGGAGTTGGTCGGCGGCGTCGTCGCCGGCGGGACTCAGGTCCTTGTTGAGTTCCCGAGCGCGGGCAGCGGAGCGGTGGTCGAGGAGTTTCCAGAGATGGGGCTGCTTGCGGAGGGCGCGCTCAAGTCCGTCCAGGCTGCGGAACAGCAGCGGGTTGATCGTGATGGAGACGATGGCGCTGGCGACCAGCAGGTTGCGGCCAGCCTCCGGCAGAAGGTCCAGCGAGAAGGCCAGGTCACCGACGATGAACGAGAACTCCCCGATCTGGGCCAGACCGATCGCCACGGTCAGCGCGGTCCGGGGTGGGTAGCCCAGCACCGCCACGATGCCGATCGCGGCCAGGGGCTTCACCACCAGCACGATCGCCAGCCCGGCGGCGACCAGGGCGGGCTCGCGCACCACAAACATGGGATCAAAGAGCATCCCCACCGACACGAAGAACAGCACCGCGAACGCATCGCGGAGCGGGAGCACGTCGGCGCCGGCCTGTTGGCTGACCGGCGACTGGGCCACGACCATGCCCGCCAGGAACGCGCCGAGTGCGACCGAAGCGCCAAAGAGGTAGGCCGAGCCCACCGCGACCGCGATGCTGAGCACCAGAACGCTGAGGGTGAAGAGTTCGCGGGAGCGGAGCTTGGCGACCCAGACCAGCAAGCGCGGGACGACCTTGGCGCCGCCCACGACGACGACGGACATCGCGGCCAGCTTGGCCAGCGCGATCCCGAGCGAGATGAGCCAGTGCTGACTGGACGCGCCGGGTGCATGGGGGGTGTGGGGCGGGTCGGCGACGGCGGTGGGAATGGCGGTGATCGTTTCGATGGCGTGTGTCGCGGCGTGCCCGGCCTGCCCGGCGGCAGTACTGAGCGTCGCGCCGTCGACCGCGTGGACGACGGCCGCCCCGCCCGCCAGCGCGGGGATCAGCACCAGCGCGATGACCGTGATGATGTCCTCGACGATCAGCCAGCCGACGGCGGCGTGCCCGGCGGCCGACTCCATCTTCCCGGCGTCGGTGAGCACCCGGATCAGCACCACCGTGCTGGCGACGCTCATGGCAACGCCCAAAACGACGCCCGCGGAGAGCGTCCAGCCGAAGGCCAGGCACACGAGCGTGCCGGCCAGCGTGGCGAGCAGGCTCTGGCCGATCGCGCCGGGGATTGCGATGCCGCGAACGGCGACCAGGTCCTTGAGGTGGAAGTGGAGGCCCACGCCGAACATCATGAGGATGACGCCGATCTCGGCCAGTTGCTGGGCGCTGGCGGGATCGCCGACGAAGCCCGGGGTGTGGGGGCCGATGAGCACGCCCGCAAGCAGGTAGCCGACGATTGGTGACAGGCCCATGCGGTGGGTGGCGATACCCAGAACCCACGCGGCTGCGAATCCGACGGCGACAGTTTTGAGGAGGGGCAGATCGTGGATCACGCCTGATGATTGCGCCGAGCCCGGGCGGGGCAACTCGCCCGGCGGGCGGTTTCGGCGTTCGCCTCCAAGAAAACGCCGCAGGCGGGCGGGCGCGGCGGAAGGGGCAAGGGTGACCAACGGGACTCGAACCCGCGACCCCCGGGATCACAACCCGGTGCTCTAACCAACTGAGCTATGGCCACCATCTGTGCCGGCCTCCTGAGCGGGCCGGGGCTTGAGACAGGAACGATAAAGGGCTTGGCGGTCGGAATCAAAGGTCGGTGCAGTTTCAGGGAAGATCCTTGACGGCGGCCTCGGCCTTGGGCACGTCGCTGACGCGGAAGATCGAGTAGGCCTCGTGCCCGTTCCGGGCCGGGGCCTGATAGGCGTACTGCACGTTGACACCGGCCTTTGCGAGGGCGGCGGAGATTCCCAGGAAGGCGCCGGCCCGGTCCTTCATTCCGACGACCAGCACGTCGGCCTCGACCATGGGGCCGGCCTTTCCGGTCTCGATGAGCGACTCGCAGACGCGGCGGAGGGCTTCGACTGGGGCGCCCACCAGACGGACCACGCCGCGGGCCGACTGGCCCTGCGTCTGGTGGTGGGACACGCACAGGGCGGTCACCTCGACGCGAGAGGCGTCGGCGGCTTCCAGAACGCCAGCCAACTCACCGGGTCGGTCGGCCAGAAAAATCGAGAACTCGGTCTGTCGCTCGGCGTGCATTGCACCTCCGTGGCCGCTGCGTGCGGCGCGCCACCACGGCGCGGGGGGAACTTCAAGCGTAGACCGCTGCCCGCTGGCCGCCCACCTTGGACGGGGAGCGATTGGCGGCGCGGGTCGCGTGCCGTACCTCTGGGTTGGATGTGGGGGTGTGAGTGGCCGCTCTGAGTCCGAACATCAGAGTCAGTCAGGGGTCGGCGTGGGCATCCTCAGTTGACGCGAATGCGGGGACGGCTGTCGATGGTCGTGGGCTTGGGTCCGAGCACGCGATCGAGAAAGCTTTGCTCGGGCTTCTGGTTCTCGATGCCGGAGGTGCCCAGGCCACGGGCCTCGACGACGCGCTCATAGCACCCGGAGGCGGTGAGGGCGAGCAGGGCAAGCGTGCCCAGGGCGAGGCGCCCATGGATCGACATTGAGCGGGCGGGGGTGCGATCACGACGCGCTGGGTGCATTCGGGCTCTCCGGATCCGGGGGTGTGGAAGTATCGCCGGTTTGGCCCGGGGCGTCAGGGGTGGTTGGAGAAATTGGGGGAGGCGCCAGCGTCCGGCCCTGCAAGGCCCGGATAGCCGTCTCGCGGAGTTCGCCCGCCACGCCGGTCGCGTCGCCCGACATCTCGAAGCCCATGCGGAGCAGGT
>CAZHKB010000042.1:0-13746 GCA_964533405.1 uncultured Phycisphaeraceae bacterium
GGCCGGGGGCGGCGGTTGGGCTGGCGTCGGCGGGGGTCCAGACTCCCCACCTGCCCGAGAGGTTGTCAGCCTCGATGACCTGCTCAATAAAACTGAGCGGACGCGCGGCGGGGGTGCTCGGCGTGCTGGAGGGCGACGAGTTGGAGGCGGGGTCGGGCATTGGGCGGAATCTCCGTCGAAGCCGAATGGTACCGGGGGTCGTCGCGGGCCAGAGACTCGGGGCGCGCGGATCTGCGGTGGCTCGCGGGTGGGGCGAGGCGCTTAGGCGTGGGTCTCGCGTGAGGCGGTGAGCAGGCCGCGGCGCCAGAGGTGGCGTTTGAGCAGGAGGAACTGGCGGGCGAGGATGGGGAGCAGGGGGGGCGAGGGGGTCGGGCTTTCCAGCCTGACTGGTAGACGCGCGAGCGCTTCGAAGTCTTCGGCCAGTCGATCCACGGCGGATTGTTCGCGGGCGATGAAGTCACGGCTGTAGGTGAGTTCGGCTGCGGTGGTGATGTCGCGCCCGAAGAGGGCGAGGGCGAACGCGGGGCTCGCGCGGGCGAAGCGCCAGGAGGCGATGCCGAGCTTGATCTCGCGGGCCATGACGTCGCGGGGCGTGTAGCGGTGGTCGTGGGTGGCGATCGCGTCGGGGCGGTAGAGGACCGGCATGTTGAAGCGGTGGTGGAGGCGGAAGGCGAGTTCGATGTCCTCGTGCCCGTAGGTGTCGGGGATGGCGGTGAGGCCTCCGACGGCGAGGATGGCGTCGCGCGGGGCCGAGGCGTTGAGGGTCCAGAAGTGGCGGAAGCCCCAGTCGTGGTGGGGCGAGGATTCGGGCGGCCTGGCGGGGTCGGCCAGCGCGGCGTTCATCCGGTCGTAGAAGAAGATGAGAGAAGTGTGGCGGACGAGCTGGTCGAAGAGGGTGTCCTGCGAGGGGACGGACCACGGGGCGTGGCCCACGACCATGACGCCCTGGGAGCGGGAGGGGGCGAGGGTGGCGGGCACGTCCTGGGCGGCGCGGTGGGCGTGGAGGTGTGCGGCGAGGAACCCCGGCTGGGCGACCACGTCGTCGTTCATGAAGACGACGAGGGGCGCGGAGGTGTGGGCGATCAGGGCGTTGCGGATGGGGAGGTGGCCGGTGCGGGGGAAGTCGAGGAGGCGCAGGGATTGCGCGGGGCGGGAGCCCCAGGCATCGCGGGCGGCCCGGGCCGCGTGCTCGTCGGGGCCATCGAGGCCGACGAGGACCTCGTAGCGGCCCTCGCGGCCGGTCGGGTCCAGGGTTTGATGAGCCAGGGCGCGGACGCAGGCGGCCAGTTTTTCGGGGCGGCCCCGTGTGGGGATCTGGACGGAGAGGTCCGGGGGATGATCCGGCAGTTTTGGCACGGATGTTGATATCGACTGTTGGGGGCTTGTCGCTTGCCGGGGAAACGCAAGCGTTTGGGGTGGGAGGAGCCGATACGAACACGGGGCGGCCTGGCACCCCGACCCGCGCCTGTGCTGCGGGTTGAACGCGAAGGTCGCAAAGGCCGCGAAGTTCGCGAAGTGGGAAACTCGGTTGGGAGCGGGAGTCTGGGTTGGTGGTGGCTGGTGGGGGCAAGGATGGTCCCGGTTGGCCCGCCTGGGCCGGCAAGGAGTCAGGGATGAACGGTGCGAGCAGGATGGCGGGCGGGCGTGATCGGCGGCGGGCGGCGCGGCGTGTGGCGGTTCACGCGTGCAAGCTGCGGCATGCCGAGGGGTTGCGGTATGTGACCGCCCAGACGCGGGATGTGTCGGAGGGGGGGGCGCTGGTGACGCTGGAGACGAGCAGACCGTTGAGCGAGGGGCAGGAGATCTCGATCGCGATCGACTTCGCGGGGCGGGCCGTGCTGACGCAAGGGCAGATGGTGGAGGCGAAGGTTGTGCGTGCGGGGCCGGTGCTGAACCGGATGCAGACGGTGGCGGTGGCGTTCCGGGAGTGTGTGGTGATGCCGGGGGTTGCGGCGGTGGCGTGAGGGCGGACCCACCCGACCGGTTGTCCGGGCGTCGCTACAGTTCGGCGATGTTCCAGGTCGGTTCCATTGCGTTGCCAAGTCCCCAGCGGGTTGACTCGACGTTCGATGAACTGCGGTCGATCAAGGAGGCGATCTCGCGTGAGCACGGGGACGACGTCCGCTGCGTGGCGGCGACGCTGCGCAGGATTGAGGGCGCGAACGCGTCGCGCGTGCGGCGCCCACCGCACCCGACCCCGCGCGAAATCGGCTGAGGTCGCATGTCCGCTCCCGCCATCATCCTGCTCTCCGGCGGCCTCGACAGCGCGACTGTGCTGGCGATGGCTCGCTCGCGCGGGCACGCGTGCCTGACCCTGACCTTTGACTACGGCCAGCGCCATCGCCACGAGCTGTGGGCGGCGGCGGCGGTGGCCCGCGCGCTGGGGAGCGCCGAGCATCGGGAGATCGTGCTCGATCCGCGGGCGTTCGCGGGGTCGGCTCTGACTGGGCCGGGGCCGCGCTGCTTGGAGGGGTCGACGGACGGCCCGGCCGACGGCTCTGCGGAGGGGCCTGCGGTGCCCAAGGGACGGAGCGAGGCGGACATGGGCGGCGGGGTTCCGGTCACCTATGTGCCCGCGCGGAACCTTGTGTTCCTGTCGATCGCGGTGGCGACGGCGGAGAGCGTGGGGGCGTCGGACATCTATATCGGGGTCAACGCGGTGGATTACTCGGGATATCCGGATTGCAGGCCGGCGTTTATCGAGGCGATGCAGCGGGCGGCGCGGCTGGGGACGAAGGTGGGGGTGGAGCAGACCGGGGCGGTCACGATCCAGACGCCGCTGATTGCGATGAGCAAGGCGGAGATCATTCGGACGGGGGGCGCGCTTGGGGTGGACTTTGGGTTGACGCACTCGTGCTATGACCCGGTGGGTGAAGGCGGGGCGGGTCTGGCGTGCGGGGAGTGCGATGCGTGCGTGCTGCGGCGGCGTGGGTTTGAGGGAGCGGGTGTTGCGGATCCCACTCGATATGTGGTGCGTTCGTCGACCGCTTGGGGGTCGATGATTCCGGGGGGGCTCGCTCCGGGGGCTGAAGTCCGCGGCTCCGGTTGCGCGCCCTCCGGGCGTGGGCCGGGGCGGAGCGCCCCGTGATGCAAGAGAGTGCTGCGGCGTTGCCGATCTCGGAGACTTTTCTCTCGATCCAGGGCGAGGGGAAGTTGGTGGGCGCCGCGTCATACTTTGTGCGGGTGGCGGGGTGCAACCTGCGGTGCGGGTGGTGCGATACGCCGTATGCGAGTTGGGAGCCTCAGGGGGAGGCGAGGTCGGTCGTGGCGCTGGTTGAGGCGGCGCGGGCGAGCGGGGTGCGGCACGCGGTGCTGACGGGCGGCGAGCCGATGATCTTCGAGGCGATCGAGGGCTTGTGCGGGGGGTTGCGGGGCGCGGGGCTGCACGTGACGATCGAGACCGCGGCGACGGTGTTCCGTGGGTTCGCGGTGGACCTGGTGTCGATGTCGCCGAAGTTGGCCAACTCCGCGCCCGCGGCGGGCGACCCGCGGGATCCGCTGGGCGTGTGGCGTGAGCGGCACGAGCAGCGCCGGCGCAGGCCGGAGGTCGTGCAGGCGTTCATCGACCAGGCCCGGCGTGACGGGACCGACGTTCAACTCAAGTTCGTGGTGGCGGGCACGGGCGATGTGGCCGAGATCGAGATGCTGCTGGGCGACGTGACTGGGTGGCGACCCGATGACGTGCTGCTGATGCCCGAGGGGGTGGTGACGCCAGCACCGGGTTCGACGCGTTGGATCGTGGCGGTGTGCATCGCGCGCGGGTGGCGGTACGCGCACCGGCTGCACATCGATCTGTTCGGGCACACGCGTGGGACGTAGGCTGTGGGAGGTCCGTTAGAACGCGAAGGGCGAGAAGTGCGTGAGGTGCGCAGAGGGCGCAGGGGGCGCGAAGGACGTGAAGCGATCTTTGTGGCGGGGCGCAGTGGTGCGGGCCCAGCGCGGTGCGCGTAGGCGTCGGGAGGAGCAGTGCGGTGAAGGGCTTGTTCCATCTGGTTTGTACCGCGGCGATAGGAGTGCTGTGCGGGGTCGGCGTGACCCGCGCGTGCGGCGGCGATGGTGAGGTCGGCCAGCGCGTTGTGGTCGCGGCGCGGCCTCCGAACATCGTCCTGCTGGTGTGCGATGA
Organism: uncultured Phycisphaeraceae bacterium; assembly: GCA_964533405.1. Classification (GTDB taxonomy): domain Bacteria; phylum Planctomycetota; class Phycisphaerae; order Phycisphaerales; family UBA1924; genus JACKHA01. The sequence goes on from CAZHKB010000042.1 coordinate 4,124, forward strand.
CCTGGGCTGGGGTGAGATCGGGGTCGAACCGACGCCGGCGGTTCCCGCGCCCCACCTGCACGCGCTGGCGGACTCGGGTGTGACCTTCACGCGGGCGTACGCGACGGCCCCGATGTGCGGGCCTTCGCGGGCCGGGATCCTGACGGGGCAGTATCAGCAGCGGCACGGGTTCGAGTTCAACCCGGAGGACGCGGCGGGTGCGCGGGTTGACCCCAACTGTCTGGGGCTGGACCCCGCCACGCGCACGCTGGCGGAGGCGTTGCGGATGCGGGGATATCGCACGGCGGCGATCGGCAAGTGGCACCTGGGCGATGCGCCCGCGTTCGCCCCGCTGCGGAACGGGTTTGACGAGTTCTTCGGCTTTCGCGGCGGGTGGAGCGAGCACCGCGCGCCCGAACAGGCGGAGCGCCCGCTGTGGCGGGACGGTGAGCGCGCGACGAGCGACGGGTATCTGACCGATGTGTTCACCGACGAGGCGTGCGCGTTCATCGATCGCAGCGCGGGCGGGGCGTTCTTTCTGTATGTGGGGTTCAGCGCGATCCACCGGCCCTTGCAGCCGCGCCGGGGCGATGCGCGGTTCGCCGAGTTGCCGCTGCGGGAGCGGCGGTTCGCGCGGATGATCGCGGCGATGGACGACGGCGTGGGGCGGATCATGGAATCGCTCGAGCGCAATGGACTGGTTGAGAACACCATCGTGTGCTTCGTCTCGGACAACGGGGGCGAGACCAACGGGGGTGTTCATGTCAACGGCCCGCTGCGGATGGGCAAGCGATACCTGTTCGAGGGCGGGGTCCGGGTGCCGATGATGGTGAGGTGGCCCGGGGTTGCCGAGCCTGGCACGATTGTGGGCGAAGTACACTCGACGCTGGACCTGGCGCCGACGCTGATCCGGGCGGCGGGGGGGTCAACCTTGTGGATGGGGCTGGATGGGGTCGACCTTGAGCGGGTGCTGCGGGGGCAGGATGGCCAGGTCGAGGCCAGTGACCGGGGTGGCGGCGGGGCGTTGGCCGAGGCGGACGACGGGGCTGGGGTTAGAGGCAGCCGCGCGCTGTTCTGGCGGATGGGCGCGTCGAGCGCGGTGCGGGTGGGGAGGTGGAAGCTGGTGTGCTCGGGGGAGAGTCGGTGGCTCTTCGATCTGGACGCCGACGACGGCGAGACGACAGACATGCATCTGGCGCGGCCCGATGTCGTGGAGGAGTTGGAGCGGCGGCTGGCGGTGTGGGAGCGGCGACTGGAGACGCCTCGGTGGCCAGCGCCCCGGCGTGTGGCGACGCCGATCGACGGGCAGGAGTATCAGGTCGGGGGCTGAGCGCGGGGGGATGCCGGCTTGACCGGCATGTCAGGGTGGCCAGCACTGTTTTCAAGCCTGTGCCACCGGTGCCAGGGCAGGCTTCAGGCCGGTGCGACTCAGGGGCGCGAGTGCTGGGAATCCGGAAGTGGCGCATCCCAACAAGGGTGTCAGCGTGGCTTCGCGGGGGGCGGTTTGTTCCTCGTTCGGAGCGGGCGTTTGTAGTCGATGCCGCGGGTCCGGAGTGGGGCTCCGGCGGCGGAACAACGGGCGTACGCCGATCGTTCGCGTGCAGGCGGACCTCTTCGGCTGTGGGCGGCTGGGTGGTCTGCGGGAGAAAACCTGATGTCATCTGGTTGCAACCGGTTCTCAGACGCGGGGCGTGGCGCGGGACTTGGATCGTCGCGGGCTGACAAACAGGGCGACGGGCGGGCGCGAGGATCGCGCTGGCCGGGCGTCGCGTGGGCGTTGGTGTTGGCGGTGTGCGCCGGGGCTGCGGCGGGCCGAACGGCAGGAAGCACGGACATTGGCGCGGGGCTGAGGCCTCAACCGGTGCGTGACGCGGACGCGTTGCTGCTGGCGTCGGAATCTTCGGGCGAGTCAGAGGCGGTGGCGGAGGAGATTCGTCACGCCCGCGCGCTGTCGACGGCCTTTGAGCACGCGGCCGAGATGATCTCGCCCTCGGTGGTCAACATCACCACGCGGGCGCCGGTGCGCGACTTTCGCACCGGGCGGAGCGCTCTGGTGGATTCGGGCGTGGGATCGGGCGTGATCGTGTCGGCGTCGGGGTATGTGCTGACGAACAACCATGTGATCGCCGACGCGACCGACGCGGTGGTGCGGCTGACCGATGGGCGCGAGTATGTGGCCGAGTTGATCGGGCGGGATGCGCTGCGCGACCTCGCGCTGCTGCGAATCGAGGCCGAGAACCTGACCCCCGCGGTGTTCGCCGAGTCGGACGACATCCGCGTGGGCGAGTGGGTGCTGGCGGTGGGCAGCCCGTTCGGTTTCTCAAGCACGGTGACCGCGGGGATCGTCTCGGCCAAGGGGCGTGGGCTGGGGATCTCGTCGCGCGAATCGGCAGCGTTTGAGGACTTCATCCAGACCGATGCGGCGATCAACCGCGGAAACTCCGGTGGCCCGCTCATCAATCTCGAGGGCCAAGTCGTGGGGATCAACTCGGCGATCTTCTCGCCCAGCGGGGGCTCCGTGGGGATCGGGTTCGCGATTCCCAGCCACCTGGTGCAGGCGGTGTACGACCGGTTGCGGGAGGGCGGCACGGTGGGGCGTGGGTGGATCGGCGTGGACCTGTCGCTGGTGGATGCCGCGACGGCGCAGCGGGCGGGGCTGGAGGCGGTGCCCGGTGCGTCGGGCGGCGCGTCGGGTGGCGCGATGATCGCGCGGGTGATCGACGGCGGGCCGGCGGATCAGTCGGGCCTGCGATCGGGCGACATCGTGACGGCGTTCAACGGCCGGCCCATCGGCGACCACGGGGCGTTCCGGGCCGCGATCGGGATCGCCGCACCAGGCACCGTGGCGCGTCTGGATGTGGTGCGTGATGGGCAGCGGGTGCCGGTGGAACTGACCATCGGCGACTTCGAGACCCTGGCGATGCTGGCCGCGACGCAGATCGACGATTCCGGGCGCCTGTCGAGCGCGGACTCGGCGGCGGCGGCGGTGCTGAACCTGTATGGCCTGTCGCTGTCGGCGGTGACGGCGCAGGAGGCTCTTGAGTTCCGGCGCGCCGGAATCGAGGGCGTTCGGATCAACCAGATCGCGTCGAACAGCGTGGCGCAGGCGGCCCGGCTGCTGGCGGGCGATGTGATCCTGCTGATCAACAACCAGGCGGTGACGACGCCCTCGGAGGCGGTGGCCGCGCTCGCCACGGGCAACGCTGAAGGAGCGGGCGTGACGTTGCGGGTCTATCGCGACAGCGAGGGGCTGGTGGGCGAGACGGTGATGAAGCCGTGAGCGTGATCGGCAGGCGTCGCTGAGAGCCGCGGCCGGTGGCACGGTGTATGCTCGGCTGATATGGTAGCAAGGAGCAACGCCATGCGAGGGATGTGTAGGGTCGGACCCGCGTTGGTTGTGGCGGTGATCGCGGGACTGGTGCTGCCCGCGTGCCGCAACGGGAACGCTGGCACGGGGGATTCGGAAGGGCCGGGCATCAACGCGCCGGACTACACGGGCGAGTGGACGCTCTGGATGATCGGCACCGACGATGTGAGCGGATTGCTGCCGGCGGGGTCGCCCGCGCCCAGTCTGTCAATCGCCAGTGACGGCGTGGTCGGGGGTAACGCGGGGGTGAACCGCTTGGAATCGCGGTTCGACGCGAGTGCGGCGTCGCGGGGCGAGCCGCTGTTTGGGCCGATGGTGACGACCAAGATGGCGGGGCCGGAGCCTTTGATGTCGCTGGAGCGTCGGTTCACGGAAGCGTTGTCGCGGGCGGCCCGGGCGTCGATCGAGGCCGGGAATCTGGAGCTGTATGACGGGGCGGGGAATCGGCTGGTGGTGATGACGCCGATGGGGCGGTGAGGTTGAAACGTGCCACAACCATCGCGTCGGGCGCGAATCGCGCTGGGTTTTCCGTCAGGCCGGAGCACCAGCCGCTCAGGGGCGCGGCCGGTGGCACGTCCCGGGACGCGCTCGTATCGTCACGCCGCGACGACGCGGGTGCGTGACATGCCGGGCTTCATCACCACCTTGACGCATCCGTCTTTCTTCTCGTTGAAGTTCTTGTACGCGTCGGGCCCGTCCTCGAGCGACAGGCGGTGGGAGATGATGATCTCGGGGCGGAGCTTGCCCTCAAGGACCATGTCGAGCAGCCTGTCTTGGTATCGCTGGACGTGGCACTGGCCCATCTTGAACTGGATTCCCTTGGCGAAGGCGACGCCCATGGGCCAGGTGTCGATCATGCCGGCGTAGACGCCCAAGATCGAGATGCGGCCGCCCTTGCGCGCGCAACGGACCATCTGGCGGAGAACGGCGGGGCGGTCCTGCTCGACGCCCACGGCCTGCTTGAGGCGGTCAAGCGCGGCGATGACTCCGGTGCCATGCGCCTCCATGCCGACGGCGTCGAGGCAGGCGTCGGGGCCGCGCCCTCCCGTCATGTCGTAGAGCGTTTCGTACACATCGGCGTCGTCGGTGTTGAGCGTCTGGGCCCCGGATTGGCGGGCAAGCGCGAGGCGTTCAACGACGCGATCGATGACGATGATGCGCTCGGCGCCCATGGCCTTGAGGGCTTGGATGGCCAGGAGCCCGACCGGCCCCGCGCCCCAGACGGCGACGGTGTCGCCCGCCTCGACCTCGCAGTTCTCGGCGCCCATCCACGCGGTGGGCATGATGTCGGAGAGGAAGAGGACCTTGTCGTCGTCGATCCCCTGCGGCACTTTCAGCGGGCCGACATCGGCAAATGGGACGCGGACGTACTCGGATTGCCCGCCTGCGTAGCCGCCGGTGAGGTGGGAGTATCCGAAGGCCGCGCCCGCGGGATAGCCGAACATCTTCTCGGATTCCACCTGGGCGGGGTTGGCGTTGTCGCAGCAGCTGAAGAGCTGCTTCTTGCAGAAGAAGCAGCCGCCGCAGGAGATGTCGAAGGGGACGACGACGCGGTCGCCGGGCTTGATGTTCTTGACGCTCGGGCCGACCTCCATCACCTCGCCCATGAACTCATGGCCCAGGATGTCGCCCTTCATCATGCCGGGGAAGACGTTGTTGAACAGGTGCAGGTCCGAGCCGCAGATGGCGGTGGAGGTGACCTTGATGACCGCGTCACGCGGGTTGAGGATGCGAGGCTCGGGGACGGTCTCGACGCGGACGTCCTTCTGGGCGTGCCAGCAGAGGGCTCTCATGGCTTGGTTCCTTTGGAGGCGGTGAGCGGCTCGCCGCCTCGGGTCGGGGCCGGCGATGCGAGGTCGCGCAGGTTGCGGTCGGTCTTGGCTTCGGCGAGCGAGTTGTCTTTCGAGTCGGCCTGGGCGGCGCCGACGGGCTGACCCCGCGTGGTGGGGATCTCGCCGGTTTCCATGAGTTGGCGGAAGCGGTGCAGGGCTTGCTTGACCTGGGTCTTGGCGTCGTCGCCGACAAACTTGGCCACGGCGTTGCCCACCGCGCCGCCCGGGGGAGCGTGGACCAGGACGACGTGGACCTGGGTCCCGCGGTTGGCGGGGAGTTCCTTGAAGCTGATGGTGCCCGCGTTGGGGACCTTGGCGGGCGGATCGCTCTTCCAGGAGATCAGCGAGTTGGGCTCGTCGCGGATGATGTGGGCGTCCCAGGAGACGCTCTGGCCCGGCCCCTTGGTGGTCCAGCGGGAACGTGTGTGGTCGAGCACCTCGACCGACCGCAGATGGTCGATGAAGCGCGGGAGCGACTCAAGGTCGCGCCAGACCCGGTACAGATCGGCGGCGGGGCGCATGATCGTGACGCTGGCGGTGGCGCGGATGCCATCGGTGAAGAGGCGCTCGGCGGTGAGGTCGTTGTTCTTCGGCTCGTTGGTTTTCATGGGTGGTGCTCTTCGGGCCGGGTGCTCGGGTGAAGGGAGGGGGACGCAACCGCCTTCCCGCAACCGTGCGTGGGGAAGGCACCCGGTCGGGCGCGGCCCGGCGGCGGCGGCCGGGGGTGCGAACGGAGTCGAGTTCACGAGGGGGGGCCAACGCTTTGAAAGATCATGGACCGACACGCGGCCCTGATGAAGTCCGGATGGAGTTGCGTTCATCTCGACACGGCATCGTCAACCACCGGCTGGACGATCCGGACGCCCAAGCGTGCTACGCGCGCGAGTGCGGAGGGACGGCGAACTCCGCGGCGAGCGTGCGCTGCGCGTCGGAGAGCGCGGCCGTCACCCGGGTGATCGCGGTGCCGCCGGGGATGTCGCGGCGTGTGAGGCAGGCCTCGATGGTGAGCCCGGCCAGCACGTCGGGTCCGATCCGCGGCTCGATGGCGCGCATGGCGTCGGGGGACATGCGGTCAAGCGGCACGTGCAGGGCGATGGCCTCGCGCACGACGCGGCCGGTGATGTCGTGGGCCTCGCGGAATGGCAGGCCTTTCGAGACCAGATAGTCGGCCAGTTCCGTGGCGTTGGAGTAGCCGCCAGCGGCGCCGGCGCGGCAGGCGGAGCGGTCGACCCGCAGGCCGTCGATCACAACACAGGCGACGCGGAGGCACAGGCTGGACTGTTCCATCGCGTCGAAGATGGGCTCCTTGTCTTCCTGGAGGTCCTTGTTGTATGCAAGCGGCAGGCCCTTGATGACGGTGCACAGGCCGGCGTGGGCGGCGATGATGCGCCCGGCCTTGGCGCGGAGCAGTTCGCAGGCGTCGGGGTTCTTCTTCTGGGGCATGAGCGAGGAGCCGCTGGTGACGCGGTCGGACATGCTCACCAGCGCGAACTCACCGGTGGAGTAGATGATCAGGTCCTCGGCCAGGCGCGAGAGATGAACGGCCACCAGCGCGAGCGCGCCGAGGGATTCGACGACGAAGTCGCGGTCGGACACGGCGTCGAGGCTGTTGGCGGTGATGGAGTCGAAGCCGAGCGAGGCGGCGATGGCGCGGCGATCGACGGGGTAGGTCGTGCCCGCGAGCGCGCCGGAGCCAAGCGGGCAGACGTTGACGCGGCGGCGGGCATCACGGAGGCGATCGGCGTCGCGGGCCAGCATCTGCTCGTACGCGAGCGACCAGTGGCCCCAGACGATGGGCTGGGCCCGCTGGAGGTGGGTGTAACCTGGCATCGGGGTGTCGAGCTCGCGGGTGGCGAGGGCGAGCAGGGACGCGCGGAGGGCGCGCATCTCGGAGAGCCTGGCGTCGATCTCATCACGGACCCAGAGGCGGAGTGCGGTGGCGACCTCGTCGTTGCGGCTGCGGCCGGTGTGCAGCTTCTTGCCCAGGCTTCCCAGACGCTCGACCAGTCGTCGCTCGATCCACGAGTGGACGTCCTCGTCGATCGAGGTAGGGGGCGCGCCGGTGCTGGCCGACTCGCCGAGCGGAGCGCGGGGGTTGGCGCGGACCTCGGCCAGCAGGTCGCTCATCGCCCGGGTGAGCGTGGAGCACTCGTCGGTGGTCACGACGCCAGCGCCGCGGATGGCGTCGGCCCACGCGATGGAAGCGAGCAGGTCCTGGGTTGCCAGGCGGTAGTCGAAGGCGAGGGAGTCATTGAAGGCGCGGAAGAGGGGGTGGGCCGACTCCTCGAATCGTCCGCCCCACATGCCGGTCGGAGTGGTCATGGGAGAATGCTAGGCGCACGGCGTGCGTACGGTAGTTTAGGCAAGGAATGCAGGGCGGTGCGGCGAGTCGGCATGTGATCGACCAAGAATGGTTGGCCGCCGCGAGGCACAGTCGCTAGAATCAACTAGTTTGATAACCAGTTAGGAGAACCGCCGTGGAAGCCATCGGGATGTTCGACGCCAAGACGCGGTTCTCGGAGATTGTCAGGCGCGTGAAGGCGACGGGCCAGCCCGTGCTGATTACCAGCCGAGGCGAGGAGATGGTGCGGATCGTGCCGGTGGATGGGCCCGGGGATTCGAAGAGACGGATGACGCGCGACGAGGCGATCGCGGCGATGCTCGAGCTTCGCAAGACACTGCCCGTGACGACCCATGAGGAGAATCGCGCCGACATCCAGGAGGGACGGCGGTGACGCCGACTTCGGTGGTGATCGACGCCAGCGCCACGATCGCGTGGGCGTTCAACGAGCGGGACCGCCAGGCCCAGCTCGACGGGCTGTTGGTTGGGCGAGTTCTGACGGCGCCGGCGATCTGGCGGCTGGAGGTGGTGAACATCGCGCTGGTGAAGGAGCGGCGCCGGACCATCACGCCCGTCGAGAGCGAACGGGTGCTGGAACTTGTCGAGGGGTTGGGGATCGAAGTTGTCGAGGATGCGGCGGAGGTGAGCCTTCGAGAGCTGGCGGCGGCGGCGCGACCGCTCCAGCTTTCGGCCTATGACAGCGCGTACCTGCAACTTGCGGTCGCGCGTCAGATGCCGCTGCTCACCATGGACCACAACCTTCAGAACGCGGCCCGTCGGCTTGGCGTGGGGTTGGTTCTGGACCGACATCGCGCGAGCTGACGCCGGTGGGCGTGCGACCGATCCCCGCCTCAGCTCCGCACCAGCCCCTCGCGTCCGATCATCACCTCCAGCGTCTGGCACACCAGATCGATCTCGCGGGCCGTGATGTCGCAGAAGAACGGCAACGCGAGCGTGCGCTGGCTGACGCTCTCGGCGATCGGGAAGTCGCCCTCGCGATACCCCAGTTGCTGGTAGAACGGCTGGAGGTGGATGCACGGGAAGTAGTCCGACGAGCCCACGTCGTGGTTGCGCATGCCCTTGATGATGCGGTCGCGCTCGGCGGCGGTGTAGCCCGAGGCCAGGCGCACCACGAACACGAACCACGACATCGCGCTGCCCTCGCACACGGTGGGCATGATGAGGTCGCTGGTGCCCATGAGCCGCTGCATGTAGGCGTTGGCGACCACCTGGCGGCGGGAGATCAGGTCGGGCAGTCGGCGCATCTGTGCCACGCCGATGGCGGCCTGGATCTCGGTGAGGCGGTAGTTGTACCCCAGACGCTCGTGGTAGAGCCACGAGCCGGCGCCGTGCCCGCCCTGACCCGTTGGGCGGCCCTGGTTGCGCATGGAACGGCAGAGGTTGGCCAGGCGCTCGTCGTCGGTGACGATCATGCCGCCCTCGCCGGTGGTGATCTGCTTGTTGGCGTAGAAGCCGAAGACGCCGGCCCGTCCGAACGAGCCGCAGCGGCGTCCGTTGTAGCGGGTGCCAAGGGCTTCGCAGGAGTCCTCGATGAGGTGGATCGCGCGTTTGGCGGCGATCGCGGCGTAGGCGTCCATGTGGGCCGGGTTGCCGAAGGTCTCGACGGCCAGGATCGCCTTGGTGCGAGGCGTGATGGCGCGCTCGATCAGGGCCGGGTCCATGTTCAGGGTCTTGGGGCAGATGTCGACGAAGACGGGCTTGGCGCCCACGAACAGGATGCAGTTGGCGCTGGCGATGAAGGAGAAGGGGGTTGTGATGACCTCATCGCCGGGGCCGATGCCCAGCGAGCGCAGGATGAGGTGCAGGCCGCAGGTTCCGGAGGACACTGCCACGCCATGGGCGCACCCCGCCTCCAGCGCGACGGCCCGCTCGAACTCCTCGGTGAAGGGGCCCATGCTGAGCCGCCCCGAACGCATGACCTGGAGGACCAGTTCCTCCTCCATGCGCGTGAGGGAGGGTTTGCTGAGCGGGATGTCGTTGTGCCCCATTGAGTCGGCTCCGTCCGGTGGTGGGGTGAGGGCAGGGTGGTGGGAAGTGCGCAAACCCTACGCCGGTATCGGCTTGGGGGGTAGTGGGGGAGTAG
>CAZHKB010000043.1:0-13653 GCA_964533405.1 uncultured Phycisphaeraceae bacterium
GGCGGGGCGATTGGGGCGGTCGGTGGGCCCGGGGCGCGGCGTGCCCGAGCCGCGATCGTCGCGCTCAGGGCGAGCCGGGGGTTCGGCGCGGGCGGGGCGACCGGGTCGCGCGGGTCGGTCCTGGCTCGCGGGTCGATTCGGTCGGTCGGATCGGGCGGGCCGCCCGGATCGGTCAGAACGCGCGGATCGCGCGGGCCGATCAGGTCGATCCTGACGGTCGCCGCCGCGCGGTTGGCGTGGCCCGCCGGGCGGGGTCGGCTTGGCGGGCTTCTTGCGGTACGCATTGATCGCGTCGCCGCGCCCGAGGCGGCGGTCGGGCGTGGGCGTCTCAGCGGATTCGCCGCGAGTTCTCGTCGGCTTGCGGGTCGGGCGAGCGGTGCCGGAGCGTGACGGTTCGGTGGGCTTGCCGATCCCGCGGAATCGCTTGGCGATCCTGCGCGGCTCGGTGGGCGCTGCGGCGGGGCGGCGGCGCGACGATCCGCCAGCTCGCGGCGGAGGTGCGACGCTCGCCCTGGCCGGTTTGCCCGACGCCACGCGCCGCAAATCGCTCAGTTCGTCGCGTTCCAGCTCGCGCCACTGACCGGGCGCGACCCCTTGCAGCCGCAGCGGGCCGATCGCCACACGCTCCATGCTCTTGACCGGATGCCCGAGCGCGGCCAGCGTGTCGCGCACGAGCACCGCCCGTCCGTCGCGAACCGAGAGCTGCAGCACCGTCCGCCCCTGGTCACGGGCGACGATCGTGAGGTCGGCCCGTGCCGCCCGCGCGACACCGGCGTCCTTCGCGGCCCGGCGCGTCACCTGGGTGATCGTACGGTTGACGCGGTCGAGCGATTCATCGTCCAGCGTGCCGCGGACCACCATCTGGTACGTTTTCTCCACGCCGTAGCGTGCATGGGTCAGGCGGTTGGCCAGATCGCCGTCGTTGGTCAGCAGGAGCAGGCCGGTCGCGTCGTAATCCAGGCGCCCGGCGGCGAAGAGGCGCGCCGAGAGCGGGTGCTCGACCATCGCGAGCGCCGATCGGCGGGTGTCGTCGGGCCCGTCGGGCGGGGTCGCCAGCGTGCGGGCGGGCTTGTTGAGCATGATGTAGACGTGCGGCTCGGGGCGCTGGATTGGCTGGCCGTCCACCAGAACGCGGTCGCGGGCGGGGCTGACCCACGCCGGCAGGGTGCTGACGACCTGGCCATTGACCTTGACACGACCGGCCTCGATGAGTTGCTCGCAGACCCGGCGCGAGGCGACGCCCGCCTCGGCCATGACGCGTTGGAGCCGCTGGCCGCGCGAGGCGTTGCGAAGGTCGTCCGGACCGTCCCTGGGCGGCCTGTGTGTGGATTCGTCCATGTGAGTGGATGGTAGATCGACCGGATGGCGAACCCGGGACAGGCGAGTTCTGCGCGACGGGGTGAAACGGGGCCGGAACTGGTTGTGTGGCCGGATCCACAGGCCAACGCACGATTGAGGGGGGCGGGCTTTCCAGCCCGTCCCGAAGGCGCAAGGGCGTCTGGGCCGAGCACAACCTGCATCGGGCACTGCTGCACCGAGTTGAGGTGCGGTGATGCGGCGGCGCGCCGCCGATTCAGGACGGGCTGGAAAGCCCGTCCCCCACCGTCCTGGACTTGCCCTGGCCGAGCGCAACCCACACTCGCCGTGGTTCAGCGCGGCGCGACCACGCCGCCCGGAGCCGCGATCTCGATGCGACCCGAGATCATGTCCCATCGGATCGCCGACGCGGTCCAAATGTTGGGTCCGTCCATCACGCGGACCTGGTTCCCCAGTGAAGCGACGGCGGTGAGGATGCCAGTCTCGGCGTCGTAATCGACGATGTCGGCGGTGACTTCCTTGTCTCCGGATCGGACCCAGACGCCGCCCTCGGCGTGGACGCCCTGAACGCGCTCGCCCTGGCCTTGGGCCGCGCCGCCGGTGCGGGCGATGAGCACGGGCGCGTCGAGCGACGTGATGAGGTCGTCGCCGTTGCGGCGGTGGGTCATTCGGACGCGATCGGTCATGGTCATGCTGCTGCCGGCGTCGGTGCGCTGGGCGGTGAGCGAGCCTTGCCAGTCGAAGAGGGCATCCCCGCGCGCGGTGGCGCCCGCGAAGGGTGAGGGATCGGGTGAAGTGGGGGGCGAGGCGGGGGGCGAGGCGACCGCGGGTCGCTGCTCGTCGGGCGTGCGCCGGTCCACGACCATGAGCTTGCCGGCGCCGGGCACGTCCAGCGTGCCGGCCGCGTTGTCGGCGATGATGCGCGGGCCTTGCAGGTAATGGAGTTGCAGGAGGACGCGCGACCCGTCGGCCGCGGTGGGGGCGTACCGGCGGGACTCGATGGTCGCGGACTCGCCGTCGGGGCTGTCGATGATCGAGCCCGTGGCAATGACAGACAGCACGCGTCGATTCTGGTCCTGCTCGTCCACGGGGGCGATCAGGAACTCGTCGGGGGGTTCATGATCCGCGCTCACGATGGCGCCTGGCTGGGGCTGTGGATCGGCGCCAGCGTCGGCGGCTGGCTCCGTGCCGAGATCGGTGCCGGTCGCGGTCAGGTCCAATGCGCCCGTGACTCCGGGGTTTGCTTGGGGCGTGGGCTGGCTGGAAGGGTCGAAGGTCGCCTCGACGGTCCACGCTTGGAGCCGATCGACGCGGGCGTCGCCCCGCTTCATGGTCGCATCGACATCACCGACGCAGCGGAGCGTGCCCGCCCGGTCATCAAAGGTCATGGTTTGCGACCAGGCCGCATCGAACGTGGTGGTGTCACCCTGGTTGGCTTCGGTGGCGAAGGGACGGCCCGAGTCGGCGTCGCCCCCGGCGGTGTGGGAGAAGGTGCCCACGCCATAGATCGAGGCCGAGCGGGGCTGACCGCCAAGACGCACGTCAAGGCCCGTGATCACGGTGGGGCCGCGAGCGACGCGGGCGAGCGTGCCAGGCACGCCACGCACCCAGAGCCGCTGAGAAGGCAAGTCGACCTCAAGATCGTCCCCGGTGATCGCGATGTCGTCCCGGCGTGCGCGGAGGTCGACGGTCCCATTCGCGCTAAGCGTGTGGAGCGAGGGTCGCCCGTCCGCGCCGGGGCCAAGCGTGGCCTCGACGTGGCTCGCGGCCAGCCGCTCGCCGGGGCGAACAGCCAGGACTCCGCCGTCGGCTTTGAAGAACGAGGGGATGGGATCGCTGCCGGGCGAAGGAGCGAGGTCGCGCTCCGCCGGTTCGTGCGCCTGGGGTTCGGGCGTCGAATCGGGCGCGAACTCGACGCGCGCCGAATCCGCGGTCACGCGCTCGTCCTCGCGGCCCCGGAGCGAGACCGAATCTTCGAGGGTGATCGCGGAGATCGCGCTGCGTCGGTCGGGCGTCAGCACAAACTCCGCGCGGGCGTAGTCGGCATCGAACGAGGCCGTGTCGTCCTCGCCGTGGACGTCGCCCTGGAAGATAACCTCTTCGAGTTCGGACAGCACGCGATCGCCCTCGGAGCGCAGCACGAAGTCCATCTGGCGGTTCCAGCCGATCCGCTGGAAGGCCTGGCCCTCGAGCGTGCCGGGGCCGGGCACACGCCCGATGCCGGTTGCGATGGAATACTCAGCCCGCCCGGCGCGGAGGACACCGCTGGGGGCGTTGTCGCCGGGCGGGGCATCGCCGAGCGTGGTGTCGCCTGATGGGGCGTCGGCAGTTCGTTCCGGCTCCCGGGAAATCGCCGTCGGAATCAAGGGATCAGGACGGGAGGCCGCGGAGAGGCGCACGCCGGTGTCGCCCACGCCCGCGAGCACGAGCGAGCGGGTCGTGAAGGCGTAGTCCAGGCGCGTACACACGCCGGTTGCGCCCGACGCGCCGTCCGCGAGGTTGACCCCGCCGCCCTCGCCGCCCGTCAGGCGGGCCACCAGGTGGTCGCGACGAAGTTCCATCGGCTCGGCGGCCAGCGGACGGAGCGTGAGCGGGCCGGACCATGCAAGCGTCACCGGCAGGTTCGTCGCCACGTCGCGGGCGGGTCGCGATCGGAACTCCGAGCCGCCGTCCGGCGGAGCGGGGGCGGACTCGGGAGCGGGCGATTCCACGACGCGATCAAGAGGCTGGATCTGGACTTCCCCCAGGAGAGCGGGCGTCCCCGGTTCCGGCGAGGCGATTGGCGAGGCGGGCGCGGCGTTGAACATCCGCCGTGGCGGCCAGCGGGACTCGCTCGAAGCCACCACCATCGACGCGAGCGCGCCGCGGATCTGAGTTGCAGGGGTGGACGCGGCAATCGCACCGTGCGACCAATCACCCGTCCGCACGCTGGGGGACACGACCGCGCCCTCTGGCAGTTTGTTGTCGACCACGCGGGCCCAGACTTCCAGCGAGTCCCCCGTCGCGGTCACCGCGTCCTGCGTGATCTTCACCGCGTCCCGGAAGTGGGCGAGGTAGTGCACAGGGGTCGGCGGCGGTGGGGTGGTCGGAGGTGTCGCGGGCTGTGCGCCGGGTTGCGCACCAGATGGAGAACCAGTTTGGGAACCGGACCCCGCCGCGGGAATCGCCGGCTGCCGGAGCGAGGTCGCGATCATCTGGGCTGGTGCGAGCGCACGGTTGTCTTGCCTGCCGCCTCCGCGCCAAGCGGAGTCCGGGGTGGGCGTGGGCGACGGCAGTGGGGTGTAGGTGATCCGTCCACCCTGACGGACCTCCAGCAGCTCGATCCGTTCCTGCACCTGGTTCATCACCAGTCTCAGGTCGTTGAACGCGAACTCGAACTCGGGCGTGATGACCAGGCCGGGCGAGTTGGTCGTGACCGCGCCGTACTCGGTGTCGAAGTCCAGCACGTCGAGGCGGGCGATGATGGGCGCGACCGCGTCGTCGGCCGGTCGCTGCGGCGCGGGGTCGAACAGACGGATGACCACGTTGCCGCGCATCACGCCCGACTGCGGACGCTGCTCATCGGGCGCGTAGAAGCGTCCCTCGTCGGCCCGGACGTGCAGATAACTGCCGTCGTCCAGGTAGACCCAGGCCTGCGGGTTCACGGTGTCGTAGCGCCCCTGGCCCACCGGGGTCTGCGAGTCGAACGCGATCACCGCCACGGTGCGGTCGCGGTCGTCCTTGTCCTTGAGCACGATCTCGGCGTCCCCACCCGCGCCGATCTCCGCGACGTCCGGCGCGGGTAGGCCGAGACCCGAGTCTTCGGGAGAGGGGGTGGCATCGCGAGAGAACAAAACGCCCGCGGCCACCACGGCCGCGCCGGCGGCCGACATCAGCACGAGCGCGGGCACCAGCGCGGACTTCTTCTTGCGCTTCCGGGGTCGTGGCTTGCGGCGGGCCGACTTGCGGGGCATGGCTCATCGTTGGGGGGCGAGCGACGGGAGGCGAACGCCGCCAGGTCGACGGAATCGACGGCAACAGAACCGACCGCGCGAGCGGTTGGCGACCGCGTGCAGCCCTCGCTGGTCGGATTCACCTAGGACGTGTCGTCCGGAGGCAATCGGCGTCCGTACCCGCGTCCGTGAGAGGCAGGTGGCCAACCGCTCGTGCGGAGGGCTCCGTTGCCGCGAGGCGCGGTGCCCGTTACCCCGCATCGCGGGTCTTGGCCCGCACACTCCCGAACTTCGCGGCCCCACCAGCCAGCAACCCCTTGGCCGACAGGATGTGCTCGATCGCCTCGCGCACCGCCCCGTGCCCGCCCGGGGTGGTGGTCACCCACGCCGCCGCCGCCCGGACCGCCGGGGCCGCGTCGGCGACCGCGATGGGATAGCCCGCCAGCGCCATGGCCGGCAGGTCGGGCCAGTCATCGCCCATGAACGCGCAGTCGGCGGCGGTGACGCGAAGGCGGGCCGCCGCATCCCGCAGCGCGGCCGCCTTATCAGCTGACGACTGCACAACATCTTCGACGCCCAGCCTCGCCATCCGGTGCCGCAGCGACGCCCCGCCGCGCCCGGAGATCACGGCGATCGGCAGATCAAACGACTTCCACAGCGCGATCCCGAAGCCATCGCGCACCGAGAAGCGTCGCGTTTCGAGCCCGTTGTCATCAACGTACAGCGACCCATCGGTCATCACGCCGTCGCAGTCCAGGATCAGGGCGCGCACTGTCGAGGGATCGGGCATGGCGGGTTTCAATCCTTCACGAGCCGCATCGCGATCAGGTCCTGCACATCCAGCACGCCCACGGGCTGACCCGTCGCGCCGACAACCGGAATCTCGTCCTGGCGGAACTCGCGGATCATGTTCACCGCGTCGCGCACCAGTGCGTCGGCCCCGAGCGTCCGCGGCGTGCGGGTCATCACCGCTTCGATGGGCTTGGCAAGCCCGCCCGCGTCGCGCCCGATTAACCGGCGCAGGTCGCCATCGGTGAAGATGCCGGTCAGGCGCCCCTGCCTGTCGATGATCACCAGCGCGCCCGGTCGGCGCGTGGTCTGGTCGGCCAGACGCAGCGCCTCGGCCACCGTCACTCCTTCCGGCACGAGCGGCAGATTCTCGCCGGCCCGGAACCGCAGGACCTCGACGACGGGCCGCAGCAGGCCGCCCAGCGCGCCGCCGGGATGGCGGCGGCGGAAGTCGGCGTTGGTGAAGTCGAGGCGATGCGCGACCGCCAGGGCGAGGGCATCACCCAGGGCCATGGTCGCGGTCGTGGACGACGTCGGCGCGACAAAGCGTGGGCCGCCCGCCTCCTCGTCCAGCGGGATCAGCAGCGCGACGGTGGCGAGGCGTTCGAGGCTCGATCTCCGGTCCGGCGACCCGGCGCAAACGGGATCTCGACTCGCCCCGATCTCCGCCGTGGGCAAGGTCGTGATCGAGATGATCGGCAGGCCGTCCTGCCTGAGCGTCGCGGCCAGACTGACAACTTCATCCGTCTCGCCCGATTTGGAAAGGCAAATGACGGTGTCCTGGGGTCGAAACCGCCCCAGATCGCCGTGAGCCGCCTCAGACGGATGGACCGCGTGGGCGGTGATCCCGAGCGACGACAGCGTGGCCGCGATCTTGGCCCCCACCAAACCGGACTTGCCCAGGCCCGAGATCAGCACCGACCCGCCGGAGGTCGAGCAGGCGACGATGAGATCGACGGCCCGCTCGAAGGCGGGTGCGCCGGACCCGCCAAGCCAAGCCGCCAGGTCGGACAGCGCCGCCGACTGCGCCCGGAGCACGTCCGACCCCAGGGCGGTGGGCGGTGCGGATCGCCCCTCGGGCGCGCTCGCGGTCACTCTCTCGGGCGGCTTGCGCACGGTCATCAAACAAGGGTACACTGACCGAACGTTGGAGTCGCGCGGCTCGGGGGCTCCACCGGCGCCGACCATCTCGTCACGGAGGGCGTGCCAATGCTCGATGATTACTGCGTACGCCTGGACGCCTTCGAGGGGCCCCTCGACCTTCTGCTGCACCTGATCCGCCGTGCGGAGGTTGAGGTCCACGACATCCCCGTCGCGCTGATCGCCGAGCAGTACGCCAAGCACCTGGGGCAGGTGGACACGATCGACATCGATCTGGCGGGCGAGTTCCTGGTCATGGCCGCCACGCTCATGGAGATCAAGAGCCGCCTGCTGACCCCGCAGGTGCGGGCGATGGGCGAGGGCGGCGAGCCCCACGCCCCCGATGAGGACCCCCGGGCCGATCTGGTCCGCCAGCTCCTCGAATACAAGCGCCACCGCGACGCGGCCGATGCCCTGGACGCACGACGGGCCACCTGGCAACGCCGATTCCCCTCCGGCGGCGCGGGCTTCGACAAGGACGCGGTGGCCGACGCACTTCTGGGGTCCGGCGACGATGCGGGGGGAGCCGGCGAGGCGATCTCGGCCGCGCTCAGCGCCGACGGGCTCGACATGGACGACCTCTCGCTGCTCGACCTGGTCTCGGCGTTCTCGCAGATCATCGCCGCGGTCAACTTCGACCGCATGGGCGACCACCAGGTGCGGTACGACGACACGCCGTTGGAGCTGCACCAGGCCGACATCCTGGACCGTCTGGCCCGCGAGACCGGCGGCGAGATGACGCTCCAGCGGGTGTTCGAGGGGCGGACCCGAGGCGAGATGGTCGGCATGTTCATCGCCACGCTCGAACTGGTCCGCCAGCGGCGCGTCCGGGTGCGCCAGGAGTCGACGGCTGACCCCGTCCTGCTCTGCCTCGCGCCGGCGGAGGATGCCCTGACGGTTCCCGCGGACTCGATCGAGCCGCGACCGTAAGGTCGCGGAGCCTTCGGCATCACCCGTCCAACGCCACGGGTGATGTCGCGCCGGTTGACATTCTCCCCCAGCCGCCCTTCACTCGCGCGTGACTGCGACGCCTTCTGCTCGGGCGATGGATGCTGGCGCGCCCACGGTCCGCGCTCAGGCCGATGCGGATCGTCCCAGGACCATCCTGTTCACCGCCTTCGAGCCCAGCGGCGACGACCACGCCGCGGTCGTGATCGCCGCGCTGCTGCGCCGCCGCCCCGATCTCCGGATCTTTGCATGGGGAGGGCCCAGGATGGCCGCCGCCGGCGCGACGATCATCGAAGAGACCGGGCACGATGCGGTCATGGGCATCCCGGGCCTCAAGAAGATCCGCGAGCACATGCGGATCAACGCCCGCATCGACCGCTGGCTCGCGGCCAACCCGATCGACCTGCACGTCCCCGTCGATTCCCCGGCCGCCAACTTCCCCATCTGCAGGCTGGCCAAGGCCCGCGGCATCAAGGTGGTCCACATGGTCGCCCCGCAGATGTGGGCCTGGGGCGAGTGGCGCGTCCGCAAGCTCCGCCGCCTCACCGACCTCGTGCTCTGCCTGTTGCCCTTTGAGGAGAAGTGGTTCGAGGAGCGAGGGGTGCCCATCCGCTTCATCGGGCACCCGCTCTTCGATATCACCCTCGACCTTGACGCGCTGGATCGCATCGCCGCCGACCTGCCCCGCAGCCCAAGGCGCCTGGCCCTCATGCCCGGCTCGCGCCCCGGCGAGATCGCCAAGAACTTCCCCATCCTGCTCGCGGCCTTCCGCGACCTGACCAAGGACCACCCCGACCTGGTTGGGACCATCGCCGCCACCACCCCGGCGGTCGCCGATCGTCTCCGCGCGATGGCGACCCAGGCCGGCGGCTGGCCCGCCAACCTCGCCGTCATCTCGGGCCAGACCGACGCGGTTGTCCGCTGGTGCATCATGGCGCTGGTGGTCAGCGGGACCGTGACCCTCCAGATCGCCAAGCAGTCGCGCCCGATGGTCGTGTTCTATAAGAGCAACCCGCTGGTCTACATGCTGCTGGGGCGTTGGGTACTCACCACCGAGTTCTTCACCCTGCCCAACCTCATCGCCGGGCGAGAGATCGTGCCGGAACTGGTCCCGCACTTCGCGGGCTATGAGCCGGTGCTGGCCGCCGCCCGCACGCTGATGGACTCTCCCGAGAAGGCCACCCGTCAAATCGAGGAACTCGACAAAGTGACGGCCCAGTTCGCGGGCCACCGCGCTGGCCCGGAATCCGCCGCGGCCATCTGCGAGGTCCTGGGAATCGGGGTCTAGAAGGGCGCCAGCGCGGGGCGATCCTCCCCCGCGTGCGCGGGACGTGGTCGCGAGGCTCTGCGACGCGACCGGAGGGGGCAGTTGGGGTCCCAGACTCCCGCCCCGAGCAATCGCAGCACAATCCTGCCACCGCGCCGCAACCGCGGTCCACGCCATGCTGTACCATGACCCACCGCGCCCGAACGCGGGCGGTGCCATTGGCACCTTGTTCGTCGCACTGGAATCCCCGGAGCTCCGCATGATTCGCCCACGCCGCGCCGCTGCCACCATGCTCCTCACGCTCCTGGCCGGCTCACTGGCGGCCTGCTCATCCGACGGCACCGGCGTCCGCTCTCTTGGCTCGCGCTCGACTCGCCCGACCGTCGGCACCATGGCCGTGGTTGAGAACGAGCTCGTCCCCGCCCCCGACATCCAGATGGGCGACCGCCGCACCATCGCCCGCATCCTCGATGAGGGCAAGAACCGCAACCAGGTAATGACCCACCTGACGCACTTCTGCACCACGTTCGGCCCGCGCCTCACCGGCTCTTCCAACCTCGAGAACGCCCAGCGGTGGGCCGTCGAGCAACTCGGATCCTGGGGTCTCGAGAACCCCCGCCTGTGGGAGTGGGGGACCATCCCCGTCCGCTTTGATCGCGGCCCCTCCACCGCCCAGGTCGTCAACGTCGCCCCCGACGGAACCACCGCCGTCGCCCGCGAGATGGCCTTCAGCACCCTCGCCTGGACCGCCGGTACCGACGGCCCGGTCCGCGGCAGTGTCGTCAAGATGCCGCGAACCCTCGCCGAACTCGAAGCCTCTCGCGAGCGGCTCGCCGGCGCCTGGCTCATGATCACCCCCGACGCAGGCAATCGCCAGGGCATCCGCGGCGTCGGCGGCAACATGAACACCCGCTACACCGCCCGCAAGGAGGCCCGCGAGGTCATGGCCCGCGGCGAGGCCTCTCCCCAGCAGATCCCGCCCCCCGAAGGCCCGGGCGTCTCCGACGAGTATCCCGTCACGGGCCGATGGTCTGGCAAGGTCGCCCACCCCGACCTGCCCGGCGGCCCGACCGACTTCACCGCGTTTGTCACCCGGGGTCGGCGCAACTCCTACGCGGTCCGCGTCGAGATGCCGCACATGGCCGTCGACGTCCCCGCCCGCGACGTCACGTTCGAAGCGAACGTCCTCAAGTTCACCTGGACCACGCCGCTGGGTGACACCACCACGTCCCTGCGCCTCGACGGCGACTCGCTCGACGGGTCCGCCGAGGACAACGGCACCGCCCCGACCGCGGAGAACCCCACCGCCGGCGCTTCCTATGACCTGGCCCGCATCCACCCCGAGGACTCGGGCGAGCTGGTCGACAACCAGGCGTACATCCTCGAGCAGGTGCTGGCCCTGGCCCCCGCCGGGTTCGTCTCATCCTCGAACGACGAGCGGGTCTGGACGACGTCGGCCAGCGGCTGGCGCGAGCTTGACCTCAACGCCGTGCCGCGCGATCTCGAGATCGGCGTCTCCATGCCCGACTATGACTACATGAACTCGCGCCTGGCCGACGGACGCGACGTGACCATCGAAGTCAGCCTCGACCACAAGCTGATCGAAGGCCCCATCCCCGTCTACAACGTCATCGCCGAGATCCCCGGCACCGACCTGGCCCACGAGGTCGTCATCATCTCCGCCCACTTCGATTCCTGGGACGGCCCGGGCTCGATGGGCACGACCGACAACGGCACCGGGTCGGCCGTCATGCTCGAGGCCGCTCGCATCCTCATGGCCGCAAACGCCCAACCACGCCGCACCATCCGCATGATCCTGTGGTCCGGTGAGGAGCAGGGTCTGCTCGGCTCCCGCGCGTATGTCGCCAGCCTCAGCGAAGAGGAGCGCGCCAGGATCAGCGTCTGCTTCGTCGACGACGGCGGCACCAACTACCAGGGCGGCCTGGGCGCGCCCGACATCATGTTCGACTACCTCAAGGCCGCCACCGCGCCCATCACCAACGTCTTCTACTCCGAGACCGACGCCAAGGCCCTGAACGTCAACATTCACTCCACCGGCAACGCCATCCCCGCCGGCGGCTCCTCCGACCATGCCGCCTTCAACGCCGTCGGCGTCCCAGGATTCTTCTGGGACGAGGTCGGCCGCGCCAACTACGGCTACGGGTGGCACACCCAGTACGACCGCTTGGACCTTGCCATCCCCGAGTACCTCATGCAGTCTTCCACCGCCACGGCCATCACGGCCTACAACCTCGCCTGCGCCCCGGCCCTTCTGCCCCGGCCCGTGCCGCAGCAGGCCAACGCAGGGCAGTGAGCGACGGCGCGCGGTGCGCTGACCGCGCCACCAGCCGTGCCACCCATCGCGGCTTTGGGTGATCGGTGCGCCCCGCACCGGGCAACCTCGCACCGATCGTGCCCAGCCACGATCGGCCCAAGCCCACCGCGCACTCCCCGAGTCTGTCCCATGCACCCCGCCCCGCTCCCAATCGAACTCGCCTCCCGCCTGGCCCGCCTCGCGCTCGCTTCGATCCACCGCGAGTATCCCCACAAACTCGACCACGTCATGGCGTCCGACGCGGACGTGCGCCCGCCACGCGACCTCCATCCGGCGTTCCACGGCTGCTACGACTGGCACTCGGCCGTCCACGCCCACTGGGTGCTCGCCCGCGTCCTGCGCGCCAGCCCGGGCCTGCCCGAGCGCGAACAGATCATCCAGTCGCTCACCCGGAATCTCACGCCCGACAACATCGCCGCCGAGATCGCCTACCTCGAGCGTCCGCTCTCCCGCGCGTTCGAGCGAACCTACGGCTGGGCCTGGCTGCTCAAACTACACGAAGAGATCTTCCTGCCAGGCGAGCCTCGTCTGCGCGGCTGCTCCGACGCCCTGCGCCCACTCGCCCGGGCCATCGGCGACCGCTACCTCGACTACCTCCCGCGCCTCACCTACCCCATTCGCACCGGCGTCCACGCCAACACCGCCTTCGGTCTCTGGTTCGCCCTCGACTGGGCCAACAACACGGGTTATGACGATCTCGGCGTACTCGTTGCCGACACCGCTCTCCACCTTTTCGAGCAGGACACCGACTACCCCGCCCGCCTCGAACCCTCCGGGTCGGACTTCCTCTCCCCCGCACTGATCGAAGCGGGCCTCATGTCCCGCGTGCTCCGGCCCGCCGAGTTCGCGGGCTGGTTCGCCTCGTTCCTCCCCGGAGCCGCTCGGGGCGAGCCGCGATCACTGTTCTCGCCCGCGCTCGTCTCCGACCGCTCCGACCCCCAGATCGTCCACCTCGACGGCCTCAACCTCAGCCGCGCCTGGTGCGTGCGTGCCCTCGCCCGCGCCTTTAACTATCCCGCGGCTCAACCCGCCCTGCGCGAGCACAACCTCACATCACTCCCCGCCACCCTCCTTGAATCCGCCGCGGCCCACGAAGCAGCCTCCCTCCCCGGCATCACCAGCGGTGATTACGCGGGCGAGCACTGGCTGGGCACCTTCGCCCTCCTGGCCACGCTCGGCGAGCACTGATCCGCATCCTCGCCCCGCCCACCCGAACCGCGCACAATCTCCCATGAACCCCACCGGCAGCTTCCCCGCCGTGCTCCGTCCCGATCTCGACCCGCTCGAGGTGAATCCCGAGCTGGAACTCGAACTTGTCGAGGCAATCTCCGCCCTCCGACCCGCCATGAACTTTTCCCCCGGCGGCGTCTCGGCCACCTTCGATCCCTGCGAGATCCTGGGCCGGCCCGCGGTGCTCCAGCTCGTCTACGAAAAGGGCACGCTCCGCCGCGCGTCCATCTTCATTCGACTCCCGGACGACACGACAGACTGGAGCGACTGGACTCTCGCCCAGGAAATGGCACGCAAGCGACAGCACGACGCCCTCGCGCTCGCTCTTTTCGGCGTCGCCCTCACCCCCAAGCCCCTCGACATCAACGGAAAGCCGATCCTTCCTCTCGAACTCACTCCCGAGCATCCCAACCACGCGGTATTCCCATGGGGCGAGATCATCTCCGGCTACGACTCCAAAGGCAGCGTGGCCAGCATGTGGATCGACTACGCAGGCCCGCGTGCATGACCACGCACCCACTCCTTCCCCGCGTGCGGGGGAGGAGTCGGCGAGGCTCTGCGACGCCGACGGAGGGGGTAGTGGGCGCACCGATGAACCAAGCGATCACATCCCGCGCCCATCCGCACTCGTCCCCGCGTTGCTCATCGCCCTATGCGTCTCTGCGGTGAACCCTCTCCCCCGCACTCCGCCCCCG
>CAZHKB010000044.1:0-13545 GCA_964533405.1 uncultured Phycisphaeraceae bacterium
CCGCCCTCGCCGGGCGTCTCCTCATGGTTCATGCTGCTGTCAATCCCGAACGAAGCGGACGAATCAGTGGTCTCTGGCATTGGCGGTCTCTGGACACGGACTCGCGCCGCAAACGGCGCGGGCGGCGGGGACGGCCAAATGGCCGACTCCCGATCATCACGGCCAGTTCTCGCCCGAAGGCGGCGGGCCGCGGGGCGACGGTGCGCAGGCTCGGATCACACAACCATCCGGGCTTCTGGCCGCCCTCGGGCGGCCACGCCGTCGCCGCATGACACCCGCCATCCGCTCCAGCGAATCAGAGGGTGCCCACGACGCCCCGACAGAGCGGGGCAGCCCCATTGTAGCGGCCCCTAACGGCCAAGACCCATTTCGCGCGCGGGAAGCGATCTCTCCCCTGACTCACCTGCACACTCCCACCTGGCGGTGACCGCCGCCGACCGCATCGGCGCTTCGGCCACGACACAGCCTTACTCCCCGCGGTCAAAGCGGTCCCAATCGATCCCGAGTTGCTTGACCACCCCACGCACCGTGCCAGTCTTGAGGGCCTTCGGCCCGTGATCCGGAATGACGGTCGCCAGATTCGTCGATGGATTGAACCACTTGCGATGGCTGCCTCCAACCCCAACGCGGCGGTTCAACGCATCCCAAGCCGGTGAGCTTCCCGGCGACCTCGCGATGTGGGATCGGTGACTCCGCCGCGCGGCTTCTCGCCACGCCGGGCCAACGTACCAGCCGACAGGTTTCTCAGGTCAAACTGAACAAGAACTGCACGGCGCAGAGTCACGCCGCGTCGATCAACGCCTCACGCTGCACAGGCCCGATCCCGGGCGCGACCGCCGTAGACGCGGGCCACGGCTTTCGCAAGTCTTCGTACAACTCCCGAACCTCCTCCAACGCGTCTCGGACGTTGGCCGGTGCCTCCTGGGCTGTCTCACCGTCTGTCACCAACTCGGGAAGATCGGGCGACGTCGCGACAAACCCACGGTCCTCGTCGGGCGTGAGCGTCAGACGAATCTTCAGGAGCGAACGCGGCATCAGCACATTCTACATCCGCATCCACCCGCCCGCACGCCCCACCCTCCATGCCCTACACTCCCGCCCTATGCCACTGCTGGCCACACTGAACGTCTCGCAGCTGCTCGTCAGCGTCACGGTCTTCGCGATCGTGGTCCACGTCTTCCTTATCGCCGCCGCCTACCTCATCTACCTCGAACGCAAGATCTCCGCCTACATCCAGGACCGCATCGGCCCCAACCGCGTCGGCTTCGACTTCGGCCTGCCCATCCTCGCCCCCCTCAAGGGCATGTGGGGTCTGGGCCAGTCGCTCGCCGACGGCATGAAGTTCCTCCTCAAAGAGGACTACGCCCCCGACCACGTCGACAAGTGGCTCTTCACCATCGCCCCCATGGCCATCGTCATCCCCGCACTCATCGGCTTCGCCGTCATCCCCTGGGGCGGCACCTGGGACATGCCCGAGTTCGAGCTCCCCCTCCTGGGCACCGTGGGCGGCGTGCCCGTCGAAGTCTCGGGCGCTCCCATCAACATCGGCGTGGTATACCTGCTCGCGGTGGCCGCTCTGGGCGTCTACGGCGTCACCCTCGGCGGGTGGGCCTCCAACTCCAAGTACTCCTTCCTCGGCGGCCTCCGCGCCACCGCCCAGATGCTCTCCTACGAGATCCCCCTGGGCACCAGCCTCCTCTGCGTCCTCCTGCTGGTCGGCTCCCTGCTGCCCACCGACATCATCCAGCACCAGGTCAACGGCGGCTGGCTCATCATCGTCCAGCCCATCGCGGCCGTCGTGTTCTTCATCTCGATCCTGGCCGAGGCCAACCGCGCGCCCTTCGACAACGCCGAGGCCGAGCAGGAACTCGTCGGCGGGTACCACACCGAATACTCCTCCATGCGTTTCGCGCTCTTCTTCCTGGCCGAGTACTGCCACATGCTGACCAGCTGCGCGTTCTTCACGCTGCTGTTCCTGGGCGGGTACCACCTGCCGGGCATTCCGGGGTTGCAGCCCGAGGACACCATGTGGTGGGCACCGCTCGCCAAGTTCACCGTCTACTTCGGCAAGGTCCTCATCCTGGTCAACTTCATGATCGTGCTGCGCTGGACGCTCCCCCGCCTGCGCTACGACCAGGTCATGATGATGGGGTGGCAGGCGATCATCCCGCTCTCCATCCTGCTGCTCGTCGTCACAGCGGTCATGGTCTATTTCCGCCTCGATTCCTGGGGCCCCATGCTCGCGGTCAACCTCGCCCTGTTCGCGGCCGTCATGGGTATCCAGCCCTGGCTCCCGAAGTACAACCCCAACAAGCGCCTCAAGCTCTACGGCTCGCGCTTCAACCCCACCGACGACGAACTCGTCTTCACCGCCCCCATGAACCCCGCCGCACGCGAGGATCGCCCCGTCCAGGGCTCCATGCCGGCATGAACCCCGCCCGCGGCGTCCGCACGCCGCGGGCGCACAACAAGGCGGGGTGCGCAAGCCCCCGCACGAACCGCCGCTCGCCAACTCCCACGAGACACGCACCCGGAGAACTCGCGTGCTCACGCCCGCGTGCGGGTTCTCCCCGCCACCAGCACAATAAACGACTCCCCCACCTCCGCGCCGCTCACCGGCTCCACATACGCCACGCCCTCATCATCCACCGCGTCCGGCATCGTGCTGTACACCTCCGTGCTCGCGAACCCCGCCTCCAGCATCGCCTCCCGCAGTTCCGGCACCGACCACAGCCTCCACTCATACACGAACGCCTCGGGCCACTCCCCCACGATCTCCGGGCCGTCCTTCCCCGGCGACTCCAGCCGGAAGTGCAGCACGTCCCTCACTCGCCCCGTTAGGGGGTCCGCCTCCCGCTGCTCCCACGAGTACAGCACCCGCGATCCATCCGCCACCCCCGGATACCGCCCCGCCGGCACCCGGTGCGCCCGCTCCACAACCCCAGGCACAAACGCCGAAGCGCCCCCGTAGGTATCGCAGACAAACACGCCCCGGTCACCGACCCGCTCCCTCGCCACCCGCAGATAGGCCAGCAGCTCGCCCCGCGTGTGCAGATACCCGATCGAGAAGTTTCCCGCAAACACCACGTCCGCCTTCAACCCCCGCAGCCGACCCGCGTCGCGCACATCCACCGCCACCGTCGCCACCCGCCCGTGCCGCGCCCGCTCCAGCACCGCCGGGTCGCGATCCACCGCGATCGCCCTCGCGCTCGGCCCCCCGTCCGCCCACACCCGGCACAACGCCCCAGTCCCCGAAAAATCCTCCCCAAGCACCGCCGGACTCCCCCCATGGATCGCCCGCAGCATCGGCGCCAGATGCCCCGGCGACTGCACGCACAACTCGTAAAGGTCATGGATGTCCATCGCCTATCAAAGGCGACGATTCGGCGACAGGGGAAGGAGCCTCCGGCCCCGCAACCCTCGGCAAGTGTGCCACTCCCGCCCAACATCATCCCGGTGCGACCAATCCCCAGCCCTCTCCGCTCTCTGCCCAAGGCTGTGGCCCTGTGCCTCTGTGCTCACTCCTTGTCCCCGCCAACGATCCCCGCATGACCGCCTGGATCCTCCTGCTCATCGCCGGCCTGCTCGAAGTCGTCTGGGCCGTCTCGCTCAAACGTACCAACGGCTTCACCGCCCTTTGGCCCAGCATCCTCACCATCGTCGCCATGCTCGGATCGTTCTTCCTGCTCGCCCGCGCCATGATC
This sequence comes from uncultured Phycisphaeraceae bacterium, assembly GCA_964533405.1. Lineage (GTDB taxonomy): Bacteria > Planctomycetota > Phycisphaerae > Phycisphaerales > UBA1924 > JACKHA01. The sequence goes on from CAZHKB010000044.1 coordinate 3,705, forward strand.
ACCCTGCCCACCGGCGTCGCCTACGCCGTGTGGGTCGGCATCGGTGCCGTCGGGGCCGCCCTCGTCAGCGCCACGTTCATGGGCGAGAGACTGACCATCCCCCAGATCGCCTTCCTCGCCCTTGTCGCCGGGGGCATCATCGGCCTGAAAGTCGTGACCCCCGCCAAGCCCACGGCCCCGTCGCCCGTCGCAGCACCCATCACCCCCGCGGCTCCCTGACCACCCGGGCATCGCCCTCGCTCCAGACAACCGCAAGCCGCTGGCCGCACGCCGCGCCACCCAACACGGAGTTCACAATGTCCACCCCACGGCCGCTTCACGTCGCCCTCGCCTGCGCCGCGATGGGCTTGGCCGCCATCTCGGGCTGGTGCTTCGCCCAGCCTGACAGCCAGACTCCCGAACCGCCGACCGAGCCGGTCCAGGACCTGCCCGGCCCGCCCCACCAGGCCCTGGCCTCGCTCGTCGGCGTGTGGACGTCCACCACGACCTTCACCGTGCCAGACGCCGACGAGGCAACAGCCCCGGACGAGCAGCCGCCGGCCTCCGAGCCCGGCTCCGCGCGCGTCGAGTCGATCATGGAAGGCCGATTCATCGCGATCCACGAGTCGGGCACAATGATGGGCGAGGCCTTCACGTCCATGAAGATCATCGGCTACAACAACGCCGCCAGCGTCTACGAGTCGACCTGGCTCTACACCGGCTCGACCGCGACGATGCGCATGCGGGGCACCTCGCAAGATGACGGGCGCATCGTCTCGCTCCAGGCCCAGTACGCCTCCGCGGACCAGCAGAACGAGCGCTTCCTGGTCACGATGACCACCCCATCCGTCGACGAGTTCTGGATCACCCTCACCGCGCTCCTGCCCGACGGCACCGCGGGGCCCGCGTTGCGAACCGTCTACACGCGAACCCATTGACCAACACCGCCAAACCCGCGGCCCACTCTTCGTCGCTTGGTCGCTCCGTCACTTCGTCTCTTCGTCACTTCCAAATGCCCCGGGTCCGAGGAAGGCTCGGAACCCGGGGCGAGGGAGGGTGTCCGCTTTCGCGGACCAGAGAGGCCGCGGCGCACGACAGCGCTCGGCCCCTCGCGGGGTGGTTCTCGCATCACCGACTGCATCAACTCGACCCGATCGCGTCTACCGACGCGGCAGCGGAGCCCGCCGCCCGGTCCGCCTGGCCCGCTTGGCATTCCTCTCCGCCCGAGCCCCATGCCGCACCAACGCTCTGGCTGGCGGTGGGTCGATCTCACGGAGGATCGGGGCGTAGATCACGCTGGGCAGATTGATCCGGCTCACGTCTTGGCTCCGCATTGAGATGTGCTCCGTCACCAACTGGCAAGCACCGACCCGCTCACCCGACTCCCCAAAGATCGAATACGGACCCGCCGAAGCCACCCACTTGGGATTCTCTCTGCTGCCCAGCCGGAATAAACGGCCCGCCGGAGCCTGCAACCGCCGCGCAACAACCCCGCAACTCAAGTCACCACCCTCCCCCGATTACCGCCTTGGGCAATGGGGGGAGGGCAGGGTGGGGGGCGTGCATCCCACGGCGCACCACCACCACCCACCCGCTCGCGCGTGCCGCTCCCCTGGTGCAAAGGCCATACCATTCCTCAGACTAAGGAGAGACCCCATGAGCCTCACCGCACGCGCCATCATCGACGCCTCCACCCGCGCCCTCAGCTACGGCGAGGGCATGCTCAAGGGCGTCACCCCCGCCATGGCCGCCCGCTTCGCGGCACCCGCCGGCAAACCCATCGTCTCCAACCACGCGACCTTCGTCTTCGGGCACCTCTGCCTCTACCCCGCCAAGTTCCTCGAGAACGCCGGGCGCGACTTCAAGCCCCTGCTCATGCCCCAACGCTACACCGACGCCTTCAACGCTGGCGTCGAGTGCAAGGACGACCCCCAGGGCACGATCTACCCACCCCTCGAAGAGGTCGTCGCCAACTTCAAGCGCGTCCATCTCGAGGCCTTCAAGGCGTTGGCGGAAATGACCGACGCCGATCTGGCCAAGCCCCCGGCCCTGGAAAAATCCCGCACCTTCATGCCCACCATGGCCGCCCTCACAACCTTCTACTTCATGGGACACACCATGGTCCACCTGGGCCAGGTCAGCGCGTGGCGCCGCATGATGGGCCTCGGCTCGGCGATGTGAGAACACTCGAGACGCAGGGCATTCTTTCCCAACGCAAAGCACGCGAAGGCAGCCAAGGCCGCCAAGCGGGGTCGGGAATGGGTTGGAACATCTGAGGCGAACTCGAAGCAGAGCGGGCCCGCCGCAGGGAACTGCTAAGGTCATCGCGCGCCCCTCGCGATCCGCCGGTGGGTTCTTTCTCACTCGACGCTCGCGCCCCGCCCCCGCTCGCAACCCTGTCGAACTCCTCGCTGCGCGACCTTCGCGTTGAACAATGAAACCCGCGGCCGTCATCCCGCTCAGAACGCATCCGCCTCCCGATATGCCTCGACCACCGCCCGCTCCCCCTCAACCCCGCCACCGCTGTTGCCGTGCTCCATCCCGACAATCCCCGTGAACCCCTTGCCGTGCAGGTGGCGGAACACGTTGCGGTAGTTGATCTCACCCGTCCCCGGCTCACACCGCCCCGGATTGTCCCCCACCTGCACATACGCGATCTCGCTCCACGCCAGATCGAGATTCGGGATCAGGTTCCCCTCCGTGATCTGCTGGTGGTACGCATCGAACAAGATCTTGCACGCCGGGCTGTTCACCGCCCGGCAGATCATGTGCGCCTGGCTCGTCCGGCTCAGGAACATGCCCGGATGGTCCCGCCGGTGGTTGAGCGCCTCGAGCACCATCACCAGCCCGTGCGGCTCAAAGATCTCGGCCCCACGCCGCAGCGCATCGATCACATTCGCATTCTGGTAATCCATCTCCAGCCGACCGTCCAGCGTCCCAGGCACGACCGTCATCCACGTCGCGTTCACCCGTGTGGCCACGTCCACCGCCGCACGGCACTCCTCCAGGAACTTGTCCCGCGCATCCTGCTTGCCGGTCGACAGCGTGGGAGCCCAGGCCGTCCCCATGTTCACCACGAACACGCCCATCCGCACGCTCAACTCGCCCATCACCCGCGCGATCAGCTCCTGCTGCTCGACGGGCCGCCCCGCCATCCCGTTGTCCTCAAGGGCCGTGAACCCCTGCTCGGCCATGAAGTGCAGCTCGCGCACCGGGTCCCCCCCGCCCGCGGAGTTCTGGAACATCCCGAAGTGCGGCGCATACGCGAGCTTGAACGCCGCGGCCCCGCGCTCGCTGGCGCGCGCCGCCGCCGACGCGGGCATCCCCACGCCCAAACCCGCCACCGTTCCCGCCGCCGCCCCGAGAAACGTCCGACGATCAAGTGCGCTGCTCATCCGCGTGGTGTAGCAGAATAGCGCCGCCCGTGCCACCGACTCACCCCGGCTCCGCAGGGTGAGTTGGTGCCGATCAGCCGGATGCGCAGAGACAAGCCTGCGCCGCCGCACTCTCGCGCCGACTACAGCCGCAAAGCCGGCTTGGTACGAACTCGTGATGGAACCCGGGCGTCGTCGTGCCACCGATCGCTGCTTTGAGCGATCGGTGCCTCGGTCCCAACCGGTCAATCCGCGCCGATCGTGCGGAGCCACGATCGGTGGCACGCCCGCGTCGCGACGGCGATCCGTATGAGTCTGTGGCACCCCAATCTCATGCCCTTGCTCCGTGCCCCTGTGTGTCTGCGGTGAACTCCTAACGAGCCGGCTTGATCTCCAGCCGCCAGTCCAACGCACGGTTGTCCATCGCGTTCGCCTGGATGAACACCTGGATCTGCGCCTCCATCCGGATGTACTGCCACGCCGGCTCGGGCTGCAGAAGCCGACCCATCTCGTCCAGGAACTGGAACCGATACTGCACGTTCATGTCCTCGCTCCGCGTGATCGCCCGGATCGGCACCTCCACCCGCAGCGTCCCGATCGAGTCCCGCGTCACGATCGGATCGCTCACCATGATCCACGGCGTCAGCGGCTGATGCACGTTGATGTTCGGGTACTGATTCTGCGGCAGCGGCTCCTCGAGCGAGCCCGGAGGCGGCCGATACGCCGGCGCCTGATTGCACCCCACCAGAGCCGCCGAAGCCAGGCTGACCAACGCGAACATGTGGATGCTGCCAACGCTCATTGCAAAACCTCCATTTGTGATGATCCGAATCCGCTCCAAGGCCAGTGGCTCATGGCTCCACCAACCCCATCTCCCTGAGCCTCTCCCGCTCCACCCGCGCCGCCTCGCGCAGCGCCTCCGACCTCGGCCGGAACGCCGACCGCGGCGCCTGGAACAGCCTCGCGAACCCCGCCGTCCCCGCCAGCGGCGCGACCAGCGACGCCCCGCCCTCCAGCACATGTCGCGCCGACATCCCCGCCTGGTCCTCCCGCGTGAACGTGATCCCCTCCTCGTGATACAGATTCGCAAGGTCGTTCAGCGTGTAGTCGTGCAGGAACCCCGCCTCCTGATACCGCGCCAGCGCCTCGTGCGTCGGCGTCGAGACATCCTGCCCGCCAAATACATACGGCAGGTCATCCAGCGCCGCAAACTCCCCGGCGTCCTTGCCCTCAACCCCCCCGCCGATTGCAGCCACCGCCCCGTCATACGCATCCGACCGATAGAACACATCCCGCGACGCCGCCCACCCCGGCGCCGCCCCCGGCGCGTTCATCCGCACATACCTCAGCTGGAACCGCCCATCCCGCGGCGGATCGACCCCAAGCAGGTTCATCGGGCTGCTCTCTCGCCCCTGCACGTCCAGACGCACGCTCGAATCCTCGTGCTCCACGTTCACCGCCGCCACATACACCCGCTGCGGCAGCAACTCGTTGTGCCGCGTGTCCGCCGACGACGTCGCCGACGCCGCCAGCCCCGCCAGGATCATCGCCAACCCCACCAACTGCGCCTCATCATCATCCGCCGCCGTCGCCACCACCGCCCCGCCCACGATCAACCCCTGCCCGATGATCGCCTTGGCAACCCGCACATCCTCCAGGTTCCGCCACGAGTGGTCCGCCGACATCGCGTTCACGTCCGCCGCGGTCGGGAACGACCCCGCATCCTCCCCGTCCACCAGCACCCGCAGCGGCGACTGATCGCCCCAGGTGTTGTACTCAAACGCCGTGATCGCCCCCTGCGGCCCCGTTGCCACCTTCGTGGGCGCCAGCCCAAAGTCCACCACGAAGATCGTGTTGGCCCGCCCGGACTGCACCGCCTCGACCGCATCCGCAAGGTCAGGCCGCAGCCCGACCGCCTCCGCCAGCCGCTCCACCGCCCCTTGCTCATCCCCGATCGCCAGCGACCCCACGCCCGACAGGAAGTACCCCAGCGCAAAGTCGCTCTCGCGCGGCTTATACGACTCCAGGTACCCATCCCCCTGCCGCGCCGCCCGCTCGGCGAGCTCCTGCTGGCTCAGCCGCCGCCCCCGCTCGTTCTCGCCGAAATCCCGCAGCAGAAACAGCGACCCCTCCGCCGCCGCACGGCAGTTGCCCCAGTCGCCCACCATCGCCTTCTGCATCGCGATGTAGGTGTACGCCAGCGCCTGCTCGAACGGCTCGCCCTTCCAGTACCGCACGCCCTCGCCAAAGACCACGGACGCCACCGTCCTGTCCGCGTTGATCCCCTGCGTCCGCAGGATCTCATAGATGTCGTTCGCGTTGCCCTCCGCCGCCGCGGCCTGCCCATCCGCCAGATCGACGACCAGCAGCCGCACCCGATCCAGCAGGTCGTCGTTGCGCGCCCCTCGATCCGACCCCAAGCCACGCGACATCAGCCGCGACCGCGCCGCCCCATACTCCCCCACCGCCGCCGCGTTCACAAGCCCGCCGTCAGGACCACCCGAGGCGCAGCCGCCAACGCCACCGGCCACAGCCGCCAGCATCCCCAGCCACCACCCCGCTTTGAACAGCCCATCCCTCATGCGGTCAGTCCAGACCCCGTTGCCGACTTCGCGCCCTTCGCCTGCTTTGCGACCTTCGCGTTCAACCCGATCACCCCACGACTCTCTCCGCGTCCCTCCGCGTTCCTGGGCGTCCCTCTCCGCGCCCACCGCGTTCGTCCTAATCCCACGACCTCCCGAACGCCGCCCGCTTGAACTCAAACGAGTCCGCCCATACCAGCTCACCCGTGTCGATCCCCGTGATCCGGTACTCGCACATGTACAGGTCCGTCCGGGCCGCCCCGCCAGACCTGGTCACCGACCGGAACACAGCATCCATGACATGCGTCGGCCTCCGCTCGCTCATCAACCCCGGCTCAAATCCCAGCTGCCTCAGCTCCTCGACGCGCTCCGCCGGGATCAGAAACGCGAGGTTCCGCTGCTTGCCCAGCTCGATGATCGGCAACGAGTTCCGCACCCGCTCCATCAGCCACCACTGCTCGCTCTGCGGGATCAGGTCGCTTGACATGTTCGTCACCCGCTGGATCGCCACCGTGATCGGCTCGGACTCGGGCGTCCGCGACACCAGAAAGTCCGAATCCCGCAGCTTCGCCGCCATCTGGGCCGTGATCTCCCGCAGGTCATCGACCGTCAGCCGCGTCGACGATGCCCCGCCGGGCGCTGACGCGCAGCCGGTCACCCAGGCGGCGAGCCCAGCGCCCGCGAGCAGGAACATCGGCACCCACCGGCGTCCTGACGCGGGCCGCGCCCGCGGCACAGCCCGCAAGGCCGTGCCACCAGCCAGCCTCACCCGGCGCTCCACTGCTTGCTCTCGTAATCCCGCAGCCACACCACCTCGCCCGACGTGAAGTTCACGAGCTGGAAGGTCACCAGGTACAGGTTCACGTTCCCCCGGTTGATCCGGTACATCGTCCCGTTCAGCAGATAGGTGTGCTGCTCATCGAACCGGTTCGGGTCCGTGGGCGTGTTCACCTCGCGCCGCCGCAGCTCATCCAGCTGCGCCCGGCTGATCAGGAACCTGAAGTTTTCGTTGAACGTCCGCGACCGCATCAGGTTGTTCTTGATCTTCTCACGCACGAACGCGAACTCCGTGCTGCTGATGATCCCCGTCTCGTTCTGGATGTCCCCGTACAGGATCGTCACGCGCGACGCCGTGTCGTGGAACGCCGGCACCTCCGGAAGGTCGATGATCAGCCCTTGGGCCGCCTCATCGGCGAACGCCAGATAATCCGCCGGCAGGATCCGCGGATCGTTCACCTCCGCCGGCGTCGAAGCCTCCACCGGAATCCGTCCGCCCGAACTCCCCCGCGGCGGCGGTGGAGTCGACGCGCACGCGGCCAGCATCGAGCCGGCAAGCAGAATGGTCCCCACGCCGATCATCCGACGCGGGCGGAACGAGTTGCAGTTCATGCGGAAGATCCTCATTGTGTCTGGCTTGTGTCGCGGTTGTGTCGCGGGTCGCCGACGCCGGGGATCGTTGCACCCCCGACGGGCCAGCGTCAACAGGCCGGCAGCGCCCCCTGGGCGCCGCCCCGCCGCGCACCAATGAGGCGACAAACCACCCCGAACCCCGCAACCACCCGCGTGGGCCTCCCAGCACTCCGCCACTCCGCCACTTCTTTCCTGAGCTCGCGCCCAGGGCTCCCTATCCTCATCCAATGGTCCGCAACACCCGCCAGCGCGAGGCGATCCAGTCCGCCTTCCGCCGTGCCGATCGCCCCCTCAGCCCGGCCGAGGCCCTCGCCCTCGCCTCCGCCGACGTGCCCGCCATGGGCCTCTCCACCGTCTACCGAACCATCGCCGCCCTCGTCGCCGAGGACTGGCTCAACCCCGTCACCCTCCCGGGCCAGCCCGACCGCTACGAGACCGCCGGGCGACACCACCACCACCACTTCCTCTGCACCCTCTGCGGCGGCGTCTTCGAGGTCCTGGCCTGCCCGGGCGACCTGGCCGCCATCGCACCTCCTGGCTTCCACGTCCACGATCACGAGGTCGTCCTCACCGGCTGGTGCAAGGCCTGCGCCCAGACGTCCGCCAAATCGCCCGCTGGTCCATCGTCCTCAAGGGCAAAGGACGCAAAGGCCGCGAAGCACCTCGCACCGACGCCCGCCCCCGCTCACCACCACGTCCACATCTCCGACTGCCTCGAAGGCAACTGCACCCACTCACCCAAACCCAGCCGCGGGCGCAAAGCCGCGAAGTAGCCACTTCCCGTGCGCCAGCCCCTCAAAGCGAGGCGGGCGGCGCGAGCCCCCGCACGACCCACCCGCGACCCTCAAGCCAGTGCTCGTGCCACCGGCCCCGCTCCCCTCACCCGAACAACCCCTTCTCCTCTCCCACCTCCGCCACCGGCTCCACCAACTTCCGTTCGTCATTCCTCGGGCTGTTCACCTGTGTCGAAACCGCCCACCCCTCCAGCCGCTCCGCCTCAATCGGCCCCAGCGACGCCGGATCAACCTCACTCGCCCCAACCCACTCCTCAAACCGCTCGGTCCCAAGCACCACCGGCATCCGATCATGGATTGCCTCCATGAACGCATTGGCCCGCGTCGTGAGGATCGCAAACGTCAGCGACCACTCAGCCCCCTCCGCCCCGCCCTCCTTCCCCTCCAACTTCCTCGCCTCCCACAATCCCGCCAATGCCATGATCTCACCGCCCCGCAGCCGCACATACCACGGCTGCTTCCGCTCCCCGACCTTTTTCCACTCATAAAATCCGCTCACCGGCACAATGCACCGGCGTTCCCTGAACGCCCCCCTGAACATCGCGCTGCCCGCCGCCGTCTCGCTCCGCGCGTTGATCGGCGCCGCGCCCCCATCCATCCACGCCGGCCTCAGCCCCCACCGCATCATCACCGCCTCGCGCTCGCCCCCATCACTCCCGCGCACCGACCGCCCGACCAGCGTCCGCTGCGTGGGCGCGACGTTCCACGACGCCCCGAACCCCTCGGGCCCGCGATCCAGCCACTCCAACGGCAGACTCAGAAACTCATGCACCTGCTGCCACGTGAACTCCCGCGTGAATCGTCCACACATAGCCCAATCCTTGGCACCCCAGCACCCGCCCTGAGCCACTCGACCCCTTTCGCCACGTTGCCACTTCGTCTCGTCGTCTCTCCCCCACTCCCTACCCTCGGCCATGTCCACAAACGCCGCCCTCTCCGCCCGTTTCGAGCAGATGGCGCGCCTCCTCGAGCTTCTCGGCGAAGACAAGTTCCGCGTCAACGCCCACGCCCGCGCCGCACGCACCCTCGACTCCCTCTCCACGGACGTCGCCCCTCTCGCCGCCGACCGAAAAGCCCTGCTCGAACTCGAAGGCGTCGGCCCAAGGGTCGCCGACAAAATCATCGAGTTCGTCACCACCGGCGCCATCCAAGAGCACCTCGACCTCCTCGCCCGCGTCCCCCCGGGCCTGCTCGACATCCTCCAGGTCCCGGGCGTGGGCCCGAAGACTGCCAAAGCCCTTTGGGACACCCTCAACGTCACCTGCCTCGAAGACCTCAAACGCGCCATCGCCGACGGCACCATCCTCCAGGTTCCCCGCATGGGCGAAAAGGCCGTCCAGAAAATCCTCGCCGGCATCGCCATCGCCGCCGAGGGCGCGGCCCGCCTCCCCCTAGGCCTCGCCATGCCCCTGGCCGAGCACATCCTCAGCTCCATGCGCCGCGTCCCCGGCATCACCCAGGCCGCCTACGCCGGCTCCCTCCGCCGCGGCAAAGACTCCGTCGGCGACCTCGACATCCTCGTCTGCAGCACCGACCCCGACGCCGCCCAGCACGCCTTCACCACCCTCCCGGGCGTCCGCCAGATCCTCGTCTCAGGCTCCACCAAGTCCTCGGTCCGCATGTCCATCGACCCCCAGGCCGACGGGTCCGATCCCGCCGCCCCGCCGCCTGCCGTTGAAGAAATTCCCGATCTCTCAACCCT
>CAZHKB010000045.1:0-5675 GCA_964533405.1 uncultured Phycisphaeraceae bacterium
GTATCGGCTGGTCAAACTGGAAGCCTTGTGAGCTGCGGCTGTCGATCATGACCTGGGCGGGGAATGGACCCGGGTTGAGGATTGTGAGGATGAGGGCGTCGGTGTGTCGAGCCTCGACGGCTCGGGCTCCGGGCGCCAAGGTGTGGGTGGAAGGAAGGGTGTCGCCGTCGGCGATGGTGTACTGAATGGCTTGGCGGCCAATGTTCTCGATCTCGAGGCGCATGGGCGGGCCAACGAGGCGGAGCTTGGCGGATTCTCCCGGGCGCAGAGCCGCCCCGGTGGAGTGGCGCGAGGCCGTCGAGCACGCGGGCAGCACAAACGCGGACAGCAGCAGGGCAAGGGTCGACATTTGATTCAGGTTCATCATGGCGCGTGACAAAGACTTGGCTGCAATCGGGTGTCCGCACGCCCCTTTCCGTCAACTTCGCAGAGCCTCGTTGACACCTCCCCCGCACGCGGGGGAGCAGGGGGGTTAGAACGGGATGTCATCTTCTGGGACGGGCGCGCTGCCGGGGGCCGAGGGGCGTGGGGCGCCCTGGTTGCGTGGGGCGTAGTTGGAACGACCGCCAACACCGCCACCAGCACCACCGCTGCCTCCACCACCAGCACCACCGCCGCCACGACTTGTGCTGCCTCGTCCACCTGAAGCGTCATCGGAGGAGTACTCGGCGTCGCCGCCCCCGCCGCCGCCGCCTCCACCGCCACCGGGCTTGGTGTCGATGAACTGGAAACTCTCGACCACGACCGCGAGTTTGGAGCGCTTCTGGCCCTCCTTGTCCTCCCACTGGTCGAGCTTGAGCCGGCCCTCGATGAACACGGGTCGGCCCTTGGCCAGGTACTGGCTCATCACCTCGGCCGTGCGGCCGAAGGCGTCGCAATCGACGAACGTGACCTCCTCGCGCTGCTCGCCCTCGGGGGTCTTCCACTTTCGGTTGACCGCGAGGCCGAACTTGGCGATGGCCATGTTGCTGGCGGTGTGTCGCAGTTCGATGTCACGGGTCAGGTTGCCCATGAGCATGACTTTGTTGAGATTGGGCATATGGGGCTCCGGAGGCGAAGAAGGAGTGTACCGATCGGAAGCCGAGTGTGCAAGTGGAGCGCAGCGCGGGCGCGATGAGGAGTTTCTGGCCGTTCGCACCGACTAACCCCGCAAATCCGGGGTGAGTCGGTGGGACACCCCCTCCGGTCGCCGCGGCGACCACCGCCCCCGCACGCGGGGGACGAGCCCGATTAGACTTCCGCGTCGGCGGTGGCCTCGGCGGGGACTTCGATCTCCTCCACCTTGGGCGCCTCGGGCTGGGCCTTCTTGGGCGCGCCCAGGGTGACGCCTGGGCCCTGGCCCTCGGCCTCCTTGGCGGCGCGCTCGGCGCGGAGCTTGGCCTCGACCTTGAGCTCGTCGCGGGCGTCGGCGGACTTCATCTCCTCCTCGGTGAGGTGCTCGACCTCGAGGATCATGGTCCGCATGATCTTCTCGGAGAGGTTGCAGTCGCGTTCCATGCTGGCGATGGAGCGGGTGTCACAGCGGATGTAGCAGAGGATGTACACGCCGCGCTTCTGCTTGTCCATCTCGAAGGCCAGGCGGCGCTCGTCCCACTTCTTCATGGCGATGATCTCGGCGTGCGAGCGCCCGAAGATCTCATTGAGGTGGCCGATCAGGGCGTTGAAGTCCGCGGCGGCGGACTGGCTGATGAGGAACATGACTTCGTACTGGCGGGTGCGCTTCTGCATGGTGGGGTCCTGGAGTGAGGTGGTCTGGCTGGATGAAACCTGGGGAGCAATCAGGCGTTCGGGGCGTTCGAGTCCTGGGTTCTTGGTCCTGCCCCGTAGAGGTCGGGGTTCGGGTCGCTGGGCGGGTGTTGGCGTGGCCGGGCGTCGGGCAAGTCCGGCGGTCGGGGCTTCTTTGGCCTGGGCGGGGAGTCGGGGTCGGCGTTGGCGCGGTTCATGGCCGCGTCGAGGCCTTCGCGGAGGAACACGTCCACCGCGTCGGCCGTGCGGTCGAGCGCGGGGTTCAGCGTGACCATGTCGTGATCGGTGAAGCGCGAGAGCACCCAGTCGGCCTGGTTCATCATGGGCGGGGTCGGGTCGATGCCCACCCGCAGCCGCGGGTACACCTCGCTGGACAGGGCGCGGGCGATGTCGGACAGCCCGTTATGCCCGCCTGCGCCGCCGGAGCCCTTGATGCGGAGCTTGCCCAGCGGGAGCGCCACGTCGTCCGTGATGACCAGCAGGTCGGTCGCGGGGTCGGCCTTGTAGAAGTTCAGGGCGGCGATGACCGAACGGCCCGAGAGATTCATGAACGTGTTGGGCTTGAGGAACGCGCAGCGGATCGACTCGCCGCCCTTGTGTTGCACCCGTCCCTCGACCACGGCGGCGTCGAACCGCCCGCGGGCGGGTTCGCCAGTCGCGTGGCGGGCCACGAGGCGGTCGACCGCCATGAACCCGGCGTTGTGGCGGGTCCGCTCGTAGCGCGTGCCGGGATTGCCAAGGCCGACGATCAACTTCAACGGGTGCTCCAACAGAGGCGAGTGGGACAGAATCGAGCCTGGAAGCCCTCGCCGGCGCGTGAACGCGAGCGAGGGTGAGAACTTGTGTGCCGTGGCCGCAGCTTTGGGCGGCCACGCGAGATGTTGGGCGAGACGGGCCATTCGCAAGGCGGCCCGGAGCGGCAACCATGCCACCTGCGCCACGGGATCGCATCACTTCTTCTTGGCGTCGCCTCCCTTGGCGGGGGCGGCGGCCGCGCCCTTGGCCGGGGCGGCGGCGCCCTTGGCTCCCGCGGCGGGTTTGCCGCCGGCGGCGGCGTCGTCCTTCTTGGCGGTGGTGACCTCGGGGGCGCCGGCGGCGGCGACGGTGCCGGCCTCGGCGGTCGGGGCCGCCACAACCTCTTCCTTCTGGATGATGATCTGAGCCACGATGCCGTGGCTGTCGGTGATCAACTTCGCGCCAGCGGGCAGCTTGACCTTGTCGGCGGTGATCGCGTGCTCGTCGGTCAGCTCGCTGATGTCCAGGTCCAGCCCGTCGGGCAGCATCTCGAGGGTACACTCGATCTCGAGCTCGGTCACCGGGTGGATGAGCACCGCGCCGACGGTCTTGAGGCCGAGCGCCTCGCCAATCAGGTGCACGGGCACCTTGGACTTCACGCGGTCCTTCAGGCTGGCCCGGACGAAGTCGGCGTGGATGATGTTTGTGCCCAGGTAGTCGAACGAAAGAGCCTTGAGCAGCACGAGCTGCTTGGCGCCGGCCATGTCGATCTGGAAGACCTTCTCGCCCTTGTGGATGTGCTTGAGGGCTTCCTTGGCGTTGAGCGTGAGCGAGAGCGGAGCCTCGCCGTGCCCGTACATGACGGCCGGCAGCGACCCGGCCTTGCGGTCGCGCTGGGCGTAGCGGGAGCCGGTCCTCTCACGCGTGGTGGCGGTCAGAACGGGTGATTTCTCGTGCATGGCGGGGGGTCCTGGGGGGAGCGTGGTGTTTCGTGCGTGGTTCTGAACTCTGAAATCTGAGATCTGGATTCTCGGTCCTGCGTCCCGAGTCCTGACGAAGGTGGTTCGTCTCTTCGTGTCTTCCGTGGTCTGCCCGGTGCGGCACTTGCTTGCGCTGCGCGTTCGCAGGGTTTGTTCTCATCTCTTGCTGCCCGCCGTCCTCCTGAACAGCGCGCTCACCGACTTGTTGTGGTGGATGTTGTGGATCGCGTCGCCCAGCAGCGGTCCAACCGAGAGAATCGTCAGCCGCTCGGCCAGCACGCTCCAGGCGTCGCGCCGCGGCACGGTGTCGGTCACGATGATCTTGGAGATCGGGCTGCGGACGAGGCGCTCGATCGCCGGCCCGCACAGCACGCCGTGCGTCGCGGCGGTGATGACCTGCCTGGCCCCGCGGTCCATGACCAGGGCCGCGGCCTCGCACACGGTGCCCGCGGTCGAGACCATGTCATCAAACAGCAGCACGGTCTTGCCCGTGACCGAGCCGATCAGGTTGCCCGTGACGACCGTCGAGCCCGAGAGGCGGCGCTTGTTGATGATCGCCAGATCGCCGTTCAGAAGGTTGGCCATCTTCTCGGCGACCTTCACGTTGCCCACGTCCGGGCTGACCACGCACAGGTCGCCCAGCATCTCGCGGTGGGCCTCGAAGTAGTTGAGGAAGACCGGCGTGGCCGACAGGTGGTCCATCGGCAGGTCGAAGAAGCCCTGGATCTGGGCCGCGTGCAGGTCGATGGCGACCACCCGGCTGCACCGCGTCGCGGTGATGAGATTCGCCACGAGTTTCGCCGTGATGGGCACGCGCCCCTCGTCCTTGCGGTCCTGGCGCCCGTAGCCGAAATAGGGCGTGACAACCGTGACGCGGTCGGCCGAGGCCCTTCGCAGGCAGTCCAGGAAGATCAGCAGTTCGACCAGGTTGTCGTTGACGGGGTCACAGGTCGAGAGGATGACGTAGCAGTCGCGCCCGCGCACGTCCTCCTCGACCTTGACCATCAGCTCACCGTCCGGAAAGACCTGGGTCTTGGCGTCGCCCAGCGGGATGTCAAGGTGGTCGCACACCTTCTGGGCCAGGGCCTTGCTGTGGCGCCCGGAGAAGATGCGAAGTTTGTCCGCGTCGGCCTTGCTCATGCGCCCGCCCCCCTGCGTGATGGACCCGCCGAACTCGTGGAGTCGCTGCTGCCCGCGCCGCCCGGGCCGCCGCCAACAACCTTGGCGCCCTGGCGCGAGCGGAAGATCGCGTCCACCTCCGCCAGCTGCTCGGGCGTGTTGATCGAGAGCACGTCCTCCGCCGGCACGGCGTCGATCACCTCGACCCGCTGGCCCTCGGCCAGCATGATCTGGAACACGTCGGTGAGGTAGTACTCGCCCGAGGCCTCGTTGGGCGTCACCTGCGTCACGGCGTCGAACAGGGCCACGGTGTCGAACAAGTAATACGACGGATTGACCTCGCGGATCGCGCGCTGGGCTTCGGTTGCGTTCTTATGCTCGACGATGCGCTCGAACCGACCGGCGGCGTCGCGCACGATCCGCCCATAGCCCGTGGGATCGGCGATCACGCTGGTGGCCAGCGTTGCGCAGACGCCATAGACCCCGCCCCGATCATTGCCACCTTCAAGGCCGAGATGGCTGGCTTCATGGCCACCGGGCGTGCCCCCCGAGCGGTGGCGATCGAGCATGCGCCGCAGGGTCTGGGCGCGGATGAGCGGCCCGTCGCCGCAGAGCACGAACACGTCGCGCGCCGGCGCCCGCCCGAGCAGAATCTGATCGAAGGGCGGCCGCGCCTGCCAGACCGCGTGGCCCGTGCCGTCCTGGATGTCCTGGTGCGCGATGTCGACCCTGACGTGCGCGGCGACGGCGCTGGGCGCGACCTGCGCGATGCGCGGACCCGGCTCAAGATCCGGCCCGAACGTGGTCGTCGCAAAGTACGGCTGCAACGCCTCGATCACGTCGTCCTTCCGATGCCCCACCACCACCACGATGTGGTCAACCCCCGCCTCGATGCACGCATCCATCACCGCGCACACCATGGCCCGCCCGCCGATCGGGTGACAGACCTTGGGCAGGTCCGACTTCATGCGCGTGCCCTTGCCGGCGGCGAGAATGATCGCCGACAGGCCGCGGGGTGGTTGGGAACGGATCGTGGGCATGGGTGTTGATCGTGTGGTCCGGCGTGTGGTCCGGCGTGTGGAGTTGGGCGTGTGG
>CAZHKB010000045.1:5775-13430 GCA_964533405.1 uncultured Phycisphaeraceae bacterium
GGCGTGTGGAGTTGGGCGTGTGGCGTTCAGCGTCCAACTCAGAAGTGAGTCGGTGGTTCAGGAACCTCGCCCGGGCACGGGCGAGGGCAAACTGCCCGGCCTGGACTCGAACCAGGAAAACCAGAACCAAAATCTGGTGTGTTGCCGATTACACCACCGGGCAAACTTCAAGGGCCGGGTCAGGTGCCACCAGCCGCGGCTCTGGGCGACCGGTGCCATGCACCAGTTGCCCACAGACTCGCCCAGTGCGTCGCCCGCCGGCCAAACTCGCTCGCAACCTCGCACACCCTCCTCTGTCATCTCCCGCCCGGCCCACCGGCCAAAGCAGGAAAAAGCCCGCCGGTCCCTCGCGGACCGGCGAGCGCTCCGACAGTGGAGTCGCTTCATCGGCCGCGGCACTGTGGCGACCGTCCCAGCGTCCCGGCTTGGCCGGGGGTCGGGCGATCGCCTGGAGCTGGACCAGTCCCCTGCCGCGGCGGAGCGAGTCGGGAGAATCCCGTCGCCCACCTGGGGTCACTGGCCGCTGGCCGCGCCTCGTGATTGGGAGTGCCTCGTGCGAGGCAACGCCCAACCCCTCCGTCGCGGCCGGCTCCGAAGTCGGGGATAGTAGGGGGCCGACCGGCACGGTCAAAGTCCGCTCGGAGCCAACGGCCGGGGCGTCACTTGCCCTCGAACCAGTCCTTCGACACATGGGCATCCACCACCAGCGGAACCGAGAGCGTCATCGCGCCCTCCATCCGGCCCTTGATGAACGCCATGACGCCCGGCGCGTGCTGGTCGGGCGCCTCGAACACCAGTTCGTCGTGGATCTGGAGGAGCATCCGCACGCCGACTGACCGGAGCGACCGCGCTGCGGCCTCTCCGAGCGCCAAAGTCGCCGATGAGTTGTGGCCCTCGCGCGGCGGCGAGACGCGGGGAAGGGGTAGGGAGTCCGGCCCGGAGAGCCGGTCGACCTGCCGCCAGATATCCACCATCGCCAGCTTGATCAGGTCCGCCGCCGAGCCCTGCACCACCGAGTTGATCGCCACGCGCTCGGCCAGAGCCCGGCGCTGCGGGTTGTTCGACTCGATGTCGAGAATGGGGCGGCGGCGCTTGAGCATGGTCTCGACGTACCCATGCCGCCTGGCCTGCTCGATGCACTCCTGCAGGAACGTGGTGATGCCGGCGAACTTTCGTTTGTAGTCGTCGATGATGGCGGCGGCCGCGGCGTTATCGATGCCCAGCCGCCGGGCCAGGCCGAAGGGCGTGACGCCGTAGACAATCCCGAAGTTCACCATCTTCGCGCCGCTGCGCTGCTCGCGCGTGACGTCCTTGAGAGGGACCCCGTTCACCTGAGCAGCCACGGCCGTGTGGATGTCCTGGCCCTCAAGAAAGGCCTGGATCAGACCCGGGTCGCGCGAGAGGTGTGCCAGGATTCGCAGCTCGATCTGCGAGTAGTCGGCCGAGATGAGGCTGAACCCCGGCGGGGCGATGAAGGCCTTGCGGATCTCGCGCCCCACCTCGGTGCGGATCGGGATGTTCTGCAGGTTCGGGTCGCTGGCGGCCAGTCGCCCGGTGGCCGCGACGGTCTGGTGGAACGAGCAGTGAATCCGCCCGGTGCGCGGATTGATCTCCTCCTTCAACGCGACCAGGTACGTCGAAACCAGTTTGGCGAGCTGGCGGTACTCAAGGATCAGGCGCGGGATGGGCGACGTGATCGTCGCGTCCTCGCCGAGTTTGTCGAGCACCTCGGCGTCGGTCGAGTACCCCGTCTTGGTCCGCTTGACGGGCGGGATGCCCAGGCCCGGCTCGGCGGCGTTTGGCTTGTTGAACAGCAGGGCCGACAGCTGCTTGGGCGAGTCGGGGTCGATCGTGCGCCCGACGGCCTCGTGGCACGCCTCGTGCAGCTTGTCGAGCACCACCTTGATCTGGGCCCGCAGCCGCTCCGTCTGGCGGTCCAGCTCGGCCGGATCGACAAGAATCCCGGCCATCTCCATGTCAGCCAGCACGCCCGCGAGCGGCACCTCCAGCTCGCGGTACAGGTCCGCCAGGCCCATGGCCCGCAGTTGCGGCTGAAACTCGCGGTCCAGCTGCAGCGTGACGTCGGCGTCCTCGGCGGCGTACTCGGTGGCCAGCGCCAGCGGCACGGTGTCGAAGGTCCGCTGGCTCTTCCCACTGCCGATGAGGTCGGAGATCGGGATGTTGGTCCGCTTGAGCAGGGCCAGCGCCAGCGCGTCCATCGAGTGGCTGGAGCGCGAGGAGTCGATGAGGTACGAGGCGATCATCGAGTCGCCCCCGCCCGCGGCGATCTGCGCACCGCCAGCCTCCCCGTAGCCGCGAAGCGTGATGCCGGCCCGCGCCAAAACGATGAGGTCATACTTGATGTTGTGCCCGACCTTGGGCCTCGTGGGGTCTTCCAGGAACGGGCGGAGCGCGTCGAGCACCGTCGCCTGGTCCAGGTGCGTCTGCGGTGCGGGCGAGCGGACGGGGATGTACCAGCCTGTACCGGGGCGGGTGGAGATGGAAATGCCGCACAGGTCGGCCCGCGTGGGACGGATGTGCGTGGTCTCCGTATCGACCGCGGTAACGGTGGCGTGGGCGAGTTCGTCGAGCAGGTCGCCGAGATCGTCGCGCGTGGCGACGACTCGGTAGTTCCCCCGCGTGCCGGTCGCGGTGTCGCATGTGGCGCCGGAATCCGTCGAGCCATCGATCGAAGAGGCCAGGCCGCCGAGGCCCGCAAAGAGCGAGCCTTCGGGGGGACGGTCGTCCAGGGCGGGGCGCGAGCGCTGTGGCGCCGTTGCACCGCTCGCGCCTGTTCGCGGGCCCGGCGCGCCACGGGCACCTCCCCCCGCGTGCGGCGCGGCGGCGTCCTGCTCGAGCACACCCGTCGGCGCGGGCATCACCTGGTTCTGCCCGAGCAGCGCGCGGACCTCGTCCTGGTAGCGGTTGAACCCCAGTTCGCGCAGGATTGGGATCAATCGCTCCAAGTGCAGCCTCTCCGTCCGCGCCAGGCTCAGGTCCAGGTCCACCGGCGCATCGTGGCGCAGCGTCACCAGCGTCCGGCTCAGCGGCAACTTGCCCGCGGCCGCCAGGATGTTCTCGCCCCGCTTGCCCTTGATGCCCGGCACGCCCCGCGCGGCGGCGATCACCCCATCCAGGCTGCCGTGCTCCGCGATCAACTGCGCCGCCGTCTTGGGACCCACGCCATCCACGCCAGGCACGTTATCCACCGTGTCGCCCATCAGCGCCAGCATGTCGATGACCTGCCGCGGCTCCAGCCCCGTCTCGGCCTTCAGCGACGCCTGCGTGACCACCACATCGGTGTGCACGTCGAACATCTCGACGTACCCCTCCGCCAGCAACTGCTTCAGGTCCTTGTCCTTCGAGATGATGCGGATACGCAGGTCGGGGTGGGTAGCCCGCAACTTGGTGACGAGCGTCGCGATCGCGTCGTCGGCCTCGAACGCCTCGACGCCGACCTTGGGCATCCCGATCTCATCCAGAATCCGCAGGCAGCGCTCGACCTGCGGCCTCAGGTCCTCGGGAGGCGGGGGACGCTGCGCCTTGTACTCCGGGTACAGCGTCGATCGGAACGTCTGGGTATCGCCCGACACGTCCAGCGCCACCGCGATCGCATCCGGCGGCCCGCCCCAGGCCGCCATCGCCGCGCCCTCACCTCTCAGCAGTTTCAGCAGCATCCCCAGGAACCCGAACGTCATGTTCGTGGGTTCCTTCGTGACCGGCGAGGTCAAGGGCGTCCGGATCGCGTGGTACGCCCGGAAGAACTGCGCGTAGCCGTCGATCAGGTAGAGGGTCGGCATGGCGTCAGTGTCCGAAGGGGGAAGAGGCACTCGGCCCGAGGCACGAGGCGTCCGGAATCATGCACCGCCTCGCCACGCCCACCGCGGATCAACCCGACGCCTGCCCCAGAAGACGGATGCCTAGTGCCCAGTGCCCTGTGCCTGCTCACCCCACGTCGCGCCGCGCCGCACATCAAACGACACGAAGTCGCCGGCCTGAAAATCCGCGGCCTTCTGCCTCGCATCCATCGGCTTGCAATGGATCGCCATCCCGGCATCCACCACCACCAGGTCGCCCGACACCCCCACCACCATCCCCTGCACACGCCGGGGACGACCGGACACCGGCTCCACATAACGCCCGCCGCTGGTCACGACATCGATCCGATTGGCCTCGGCGTTGATCACGCCCACGATCCGCGACCCCTCGACGGCCCGGGCCGCGGCCTCTCCCGCCGCGCCCGCCAGCAACTCCAGATGCAGCTCATACGACGTGTTCGGGAACGACACAACCAGAAACGCCGGCCTGGTCGCGGTGGCCGGCAGCTGCCGCGCCACCACGCCGCGGGCCAGCGTGGGGTCGATCCTGGTGGTCGGGGCGGGCGTAATCATGCCCCGAAGATTAGGCGGGCGACTGCGAGCCCCGTTCGTCGGGGGTTGAGCCGCCCGCGGAAGCGGCCGGTCGGCCCTGCCCCCGCGCGATCAGCGGGTTCCCGACGAGGGGTGCCCTTGGCGGATCAGGTGGAAGGTGATGGACTCGTGTCCGTCTTCCTCCTTGTTCCCGCCCCAGACAATGGTGACGTGGGTCTGGCCGACGATCGTGATGGTCGCCGCGTGCATGTGCATCTCGTCCCCGCAGCAGCCTTCCTCGGAGCATTCGAAGGTCATCGCGTGAGGGGTGGGCGCGTCAGCGACCAGTTCCCGTCGGTTGCCCAGCACGCAGTAGTGGGTCATGCACAGCGCGTCATCCTTGACGTAGTCGACCGTCAGCATCTCCTCGTCCGTGCCCGGGAACATGGCCTCGACCAGGGCCGCCCCGCCGGGCGTGACGTGGTAGACGCTGCCGAGCTCCTCGGTCGGAGCCCCCATCTCATCGGCCCGCACCCAGGTGTGGCTCGCCGACCAGAACAGGCGATACCGCCCCACCCACGCATCCACCGTCTCCAACGGCCCGGCCTCCAGCTGGTAGTGCCGTTCCCGCCCGTGCTTCACCACCCGCACCAGCCCCGCCCCCGCCAGCACACGCAAGTGCTTGGACACCCCTGGCCTTGAGATGGAAAAGTCCGACGCGATATCCCCCGCTGTCCGGGGCGCCGTCCGCAACCCATCCAGAATCGCACGCCGGGTCGGATCCGCCACCGCGCCGAATGGATCGGGGGACACAGCCTTGGCGGACCGCGCGGGCGCCGCCGCCTTCGAGCCGCCCGCGCCTCCTGCTCTGCGTCTCCGGGTGCCTGCCGACTGTTTCGTAACCATTTGGTTACAGATTAGCCGGAGCAGGCGCGGGTGTCGAGCGCGATCCGTGCGAGTGGCGCGGCTCGGGCGAATCAAGCGCCGGGCGCGCCTTGGGCACGCAAAGGCCTTGCCGCTCAAAGCCGCGGCCACGCCACACCCTCGCCCACATGGCGCACTTCGCGCACTTTGCGTTGAAAACGATCCCATCGCGGCGCGATTCTTCGCCACCTCAACCCGCCAGCGCCATCCCCACATTCACCGCGTTGAACGCCATGTGCATCAGGATCGGCACCCCCACCCTCTTCGTCCGCTCATAGGCGATCCCCATCGCCAGCCCAAGCACAAAGATCGGCGCCAGCGCAACCCACGGGACAGCGCTCTCCGGATCGCCGATCCGGTGAACCGCCGCGAAGATGCCCGCGGTGATGAGGACCCCGGGCCACACCCCGCCGATCACGCGGATGATCGCCGACTGGATGAACACGCGGTACACCAGCTCCTCGACGATCGGCGCGCCCAGCACCACCGACGCGATCACCACCCACCGCCACGGGTCATTGGGCGACGCGATGATCTGCGCCAGCGTCGGGTGCGCGATCACGGGCGACTCGCCCGCCATGTACTGCTGCACCACCACCGCCCCGATCGCGCTGGCCTCCACCACAGGCCACGCCAGGGCGAACGCCCACAGCCCGATCCACACGTCGCCCATCTTGAACCGCACGCCCGAGTCCGGCCCGCTCTTGGCCAGGAGGTGCAGCATCCCGAGGCCGGCCGCGATTCCCACCGCATACCCCACCAGCGCCATCACGCCCTGGCGCTGCAGCGTGTCCGAAGCCGGCCCCTCGCGGACCCACTTCATCCCCGCGATGACCTGCGCGCCGGTCTGCCAGGCCAGGTACACCACCATGGCCGCGAACAGCCACATGAACGCCGGGTGCGAATCCACCTTCCGCACCCCCGCCTTCTTGAACCCGCCCGGGCGGAGCGTCCCGTTCATCCACAGCAGCCCCGCGATCGCCGCCGCGAGCAACAGGATCACGAAGGCGCGATACTTCTGCACGAACCACACCGCGTCGTCCACCGACGCGTTGCGGAGATCATCGATGGGGATCGTGGGAATCTCGATGAGCGCGCGTCCGCCCGAGGCCGCCTCGGTGCCGCTGGCCGCGCCCGAACTCTGAACCGAACGCTGGCTCGAACTCGACGGCGAACCATCCTCGCCCGCCGCCGGGTCGATCGGCACCCGCTCATCCTGCGCCCTCGCCACGCCAACGCCCACGCCGCCCGGGCCGCCGACGCCCGGCACGCCCAGCGTGAGAACAATGCACGCGATGATCCCCGCCACGCTTCGAGACATCGTCGAGCACAAACGCGCCGAGGTGCAGCGCGCCAAGGCGGCCATCACCACGCTCGAACTCGAGTCCCTCGTCGCGCAGGCCGATCCCCCGCGGAACTTCTTCGCCGCGGCGACCCGCCACCCGGATGCGCGCCATATGTCGATCATCGCGGAGGTCAAGCGGAAGAGCCCGTCTGCTGGGCTGATCAGACCCTCCTACGAAGGGCCCGGTTTCTCCCCCGAATCGATCGCCCGGCAATACCTGCTCGGGGGGGCATCGGCGATTTCATGTCTGACCGACGAGAAGTTCTTCGGCGGTCATCTCTCGTTTATTCAGCGGATCCGAGAAGCAGTCCCGCTTCCCGTGCTCCGTAAGGACTTTATTATTGATCCGTGGCAGATCTGGGAATCTCGGGCCGCCGGCGCCGACGCCATCCTCCTCATCGCCGAGTGCCTCACCGAGTCGGACATCTCCGACATGCTCATTCTTGCGCAACGACTCGGAATGACAACCCTCCTGGAGTGCCACGACACCGAGAATCTTTTGCGCGTCCGCCCCTACGTCGGCTTCCCCCACCCGGGCTACTGCCTCCTGGGCATCAACAACCGCAACCTCGAAACCATGAAGGTCGACCTCAACCACACCCTCCGCAATATCGACCTGGTCGATGATGTCTCCGTCCTGGTCTCCGAATCCGGCATCGCCCTGCCCTCCGACCTCACCCGCCTCCGCCGCGCTGGCGTACGGGCCGCGTTAATAGGTGAGAGCCTCATGCGGACCGACGACCCCGGCAAAGCCCTCGAAGCCCTCCTCGCCCGAACGTAAACGGATCCGCCCTGCCCCTCACCGGCAGCCTCCGACCCAGCCGCTGGTATCCCCTGTCGTCCACACCCGAGGCCGCTCAACCATGTCCAACCGCACGACTCCTCGCCGCTTCTCCCGCCCCGTCGCGTGCCGGGCCGCCACCTTGGCGGCCCTGACAGGCGTCGCGATCGGGCTCGCCCACGCCGAGCCCGTCCCCGGCCGCGCCGGCAGGGCGCAACCCGCCAATCAGCCCGACACCCAACCCGCCTCCCAACCC
>CAZHKB010000046.1:0-13354 GCA_964533405.1 uncultured Phycisphaeraceae bacterium
GGGTTGGGGAGGAGCGGGGGATCGGGCACGTTCCGCGCTACGGACCCGGAATCGCACTGGGTTCGTCGAAAGAAATCGCTGGATTGCTACCAAAGCCCGGTTTGTGTGGCATGTTAAGCCGAGATTCATCGCGGGGCCTCACAGCCCGCAGACATTGCCCACTTTCCACGCCCCCCGGCTGGCACGTTCTGGCCGCGGGGGTGTTTTCATTCCCCCGCCGGCAATCCAGCGTGCGATCGGTGGGAAAGCCCTGCGACCTCAACCCCCCTTGCCCCGGGGCTCGCAGGTCTGGAATACCCCTCCCACGCGTCCGAATACTCTTGGGCGTGCCTGTGGATGTCTCCAGCGTGTTTCGCGACCAGATGTCGGCCCGGTGGTCGGCCCATGTGGCCGCCATGCGCCGGCCGCGGCCGTTCCTCCAGACCGTGGCGTTCCTCGGGCTCACGCTGGCGATCCTGCTGATCGTGCTTGTGGTGGCCATCGTGGCTCTGGTGCTGGCGGTGCCGGTGGGACTGGTGCTGTATGGGTGGTTGTGGGTGCGACGGGTCCTGCCCGGGCGGCGGGTGGATGGGCGGAAGAACGTGCGGGTGATCAATGGGCGGGCGTCGGGAACGTGAACCTGGAGGGCTGGGGGCGAGGCGCGTGAGGGTTCGGGCGGGGCGTCGCTTGTGACGTGCCCAGCCCGGCACGGGGATGCGAGACCCCTGCGAGGCTGGATTCCACCAGCACCAAGGGGTTCACCATGCGTACTGCTCTTGCCCTGTCCGTCGGCGTTGTGGGTGTGGCCTGTCTGGCGAGCGGCGCGGCCGCGGCCATCACGGGCTTCACCGGGTCGGCGTTCCAGATCGGATCGCCCGTGTCGTGCCTGCCGACCATCCTGCCCACGGGCAACCAGGTCTTTGTGTGGGACGAGCAGCAGGGTGTGACCGTGACGGGGCTGCCGGTGGAGCTGTCGATCAACCCCTCGAACACTGGCTCCCCGACGTCTGGGCTGGTGTCGGGGCTGCTCGACTCGCACTTCATCCACTACGACCACTTTGGACAGGCGAACGGGACGGTGACGTTCGCCTTGTCCATCGTGGGCGTGGCGTACATCGACACCTCGCTGGATGTCTCCGACGCGGTGACGGGTTCGCTGGGCACGGCGTATCCAACATCCAACGCGACGCGGGGGGCGTTCAGCTTGCCGTTCCTCAACGATTTCATCGACATCAACGGCAACGTGCTGACGTTCAAGATCGACACCATCTCTCCGGTGAACGACTTCACGCAGATCCGCGTCTACACCAAGGCCGTGCCGGCGCCGGGAACAATCGCGCTCCTGACGGCGGGCGGACTTCTGACGGCCAGGCGGCGGAGGGCGTGAGGCGAGCGCCCGGATGCTGATCGACGACGAGGCGGGCGGCGCGAGCCCCCGCCGGGATGAGTGACGGCGTCTACACCCCGAGGGGCATTCGTGGGGGGGCTTGCGCCGCCCGCCTCGCCCGAGGGAGCCGGCAAAAAAAAGACGGCCCGCGGCGTGGGTTGGGAATCGCCGCGGGCCGCCCGATAGGAGGACTTCTTCAGAGCCACATGCGGGAGCACATGGTGTCCGCTTCAACCGCGGGACATCACACGTCCCGCATCAACGACGGTCCACTCACCCTCGTGTTCGGGGGTTTGGGCGAGGCGGTCGGTCCCCGCACCCGATGACGCGGGAAGATAGGGCGGTCGATGGGCATCAAGCGTTCACATGGCGTGAACTCTCCGCCAAAGCCTGTCCACATACGCTTGCGTCCTATGACGCTGTCCCCCCATGCCGTCGTGACGCGGTTCGCTCCATCCCCCACCGGGCACCTGCACATCGGCGGGGCCAGAACGGCGATGTTCTGCTGGGCCTTTGCGCGGGCGGAGGCGGCGCGCCGCGCCGGCGGGGCCGAGGCTCGGTTCCTGCTCCGCGTCGAGGACACGGATCAGGCGCGATCGAGCGAGCAGGCGGTCGCGGGGATTCTGGAGGACCTGGCGTGGCTGGGGATCGTGTGGGATGAGGGGCCGGCATTTGGTGGTACGGGCTTGGAGCCTGTGCCGACGGCGCAGCCGTCGTCCGACTCACCGCCGCGCGGCGACCACGGGTTGCAAACCCGTGCCACCCCGAGCATCGGCGGCGACCCGCGCCGCATCGGCCCGTTCTTCCAGGCCAAGCGGCTGGACATCTACAACGCATACTTGGCGTGGATGCTCGAACGCGACCTGGCGTACCCGGCGTTCGACACCGCCCAGGAGACGGACGCCAAGCGGAAGGCGGCGGCCTCGAGGAAGGAGACCTACCGCTACAAGCGCGACGCGGGCTATGACCGGGCGGCCATGCTGGCCCGCATGAACGCCGGCGAGTCGTGCGTGATCCGGTTCAAGAATCCGGACACGCCCGTGCATGTCTCCGACAGCGTTCTCGGTGAGATCAAGTTCGAGCCCGAGCACACCGACGACTTCGTGCTGCGCAAGGCCGACGGGTTCCCGACGTACCACTTCGCCGTGGTGATCGATGATGAGCTCATGGGCGTGACGCACATCCTGCGCGGGCAGGAGCACCTGAACAACACACCCCGCCACGTCGCGCTGCAGAAATCGCTGCGACGCCTGGACAACGGCGAGGCGTTCCGGACGCCCGTGTATGCGCACCTGCCGCTGATCTTCAATCCAGATGGGTCGAAGATGAGCAAGCGGGACAAGGACAAGGCCGGGCGCGAGGCGGCCAAAGGTGGGCCGGCTCTTCGAGCCACACCCCCGACCGCTTCTACCCCTCCTCAGACCCCAGCCGCTTCACATGCCGCGCTGCACAGCGTGATCGCCCAAGAGGTGTCGTTCGAGCAGTTCCAGACCTGGCTGGACGACAAGCGATCGCAGTTGCCCACGCGGGCCCTGACGCGCCTGGCCGAGCATCTGCATCTTGACCTGCCCGAGATCGAGGTCGAGGACTTCCGGCGCAGCGGCTACCTGCCCGAGGTGCTGTGCAACTACCTGGCGCTGCTGGGCTGGAACCCGGGCAACGACCTCGAGCACTTCGACCTGGCCTTCATGGCCACGGCGTTCGACGTGGACCGGATCGGCAAGACCAACTCGAAGTTCGACCGCGACAAGCTGCGGGCGTTCAACGCAAACGCGCTCCGCGCCCTCACCCCCGAAGTGTTCGCCCATCGCTGGCGGGCCTGGGCCTCGCACTACGAGCCGCGCATCAACGCGCTGCCCGACTCCACCCTCGCCATCGCCGCCAGGGCGGCCCAGCAGCGGGCCGCCACGTTCAAGGATGCGACGGCCCAGATCGCTTTCGCGTTCACCGCCGATGACGCGATCGCCTTCGACCTTGTGGCCGTTGAGAAGATCCTCAAGAAGGGCGAGCCCACCGGCCTGGCCATCCTCCGCGACCTCGGGCCCGTGCTCGCCAGCATTCCGGGCAACGCCTTCACGCCCGCCGCCATCGACTCGGCCCTCAAGTCCTTCGCCGAGTCCCGCGGCCTGGGCCTCGGCAAGGCCGCACAGCCACTGCGCGTGGCGCTTACAGGCACCACCGTCAGCCCCGGCCTGGGCGAGGTCGCGGGCATCCTCGGGCAGGCCCGGGTGCTGGCTCGCGTCGATCACTGCGTGCGAACGCTTGCCTGACTTGCCCCGCGAGCGGGGCCAGCGGTTGGCGTTGGCGCTCCGCCCGGCCCGCGGTATGCTGTGGACGGAGAAAACCTCATGGCAAAGCTCGTTGTGATGGGCGCGACGCTGAAGTGCGACAAGGGAACCGCCCCCGGCTCGCTCGTTGTTCTCCCCGTCAACCGGACGACCGGGGAGGGTCCGCCCGCGGCGACGGTCATGGACTTCGCCCCCGTGGTCAACATCTCCAGCTTTGCGATGTGCCAGGGGACGAACTCGGCCAACCCGGCGGTGGCCGCCGCCACCGCCGCCGCCAGCGGCACGCCCACGCCCGCCCCGTGCATCCCCGTCACCACATCACCCTGGTCGCCGGGTGCATCCGCTACCACGATCGGCGGCATGAAGGCGCTCACCAAGGACTGCACGTGCAAGTGCGCGTGGACGGGCACGATCTCGGTGTCGGACGCCGGACAGTCCTCGATTGACGTCGATTGACGACGGATCGGTTGAAGCGGCGCCGATCGAGGCGGGCGTTTTCTCGGAACTGGGTCACGCATCCACCAGCCGGAACAACTTCTCATCCCGCTTCTCCCGCCGCGGGATCGCGATCGCCGACTCGCCACGCAGCACCGCGTAGATGTCCGCGATCACCTCGGCCCGGTTCAGGTATCCCCAGTGGTCGAACATCCGCTCGCGCATGCTCACGCTCGCACGCCCCAGCACCCGGGCCGCCGCCGCCAAATCCTTGGAATCGGCCGTCAGCCCGGGCTTGGCCCCGTCGAGTTTCGAGCAGTCCACCACGATGTTCCGCGGCGGGATCAGGTTCAGGTCGCGCGGCCCGTGACGCCCCAGCCGCTTCCGGGAGTTCTTCGTGTTCTCCGAGATCGCCAGCGCGTCATCGCTGAAGTGGTTATACACGTGAATCCGCTGGGCGTACTCCGGCAACTCGTGCAGCGGGGCCAGCGGCTCCAGCGCGGTCCAGTCGGCGTCGGCGTTGAGCAGCAGTGCTTCGCCGAAGATGCCGCGACGCAGGAACTCGAACTCGCGGATGCTCCGCATGAACTCCTCGAGCACCTGGTTGCCCATCGAGTGGGCCGCGATATGGAACTTGCGCCCGCAGAACGCCGGACTGCCGTTGGTTGGCGCGAAGAACTCCTTGTGGAAGCGCACCGCCTTGCCGAACACTCGCCCGAGCAGGGCGCCGCTGGGCTGCGCGATCTGCTGGTCGCTCATGTACGCCAGCTGCCTGCCGTGGCTGGGCCACGAGAAATACAGCATCTGCGACACCGGGCTCTCGGGCGGATCGCAATAGATCCGCTGGGCCCGGTGCAGCTCGCGCAGGGCGTCCACCCACGCGTAGTTGAACCCGTGCATCAGGAACATCGTGTCGCCCTTGCCCGTGGGCGCGCCAGCCATCTGCTGGTACAACGACAGGAAAAGCCGCGAGCTGCCCTTGAAATCGGCGGGATTGTCGCCGACGTGAACGTCCTTGTAGTTGGTCACGAACTCGTCGGGCACGAACGTGACCGCGCCGAGCAGCTCGTCCTTGCTGGGCGAGGCGCTGGCGGGCGGATCGAACCGGGCGATCCGGAACACCGGCAACGCTTCGTGGATGCTCTCGTCCACCCGCTCCGGCAAGCCCTGGCCCCGGGGAAGAACGCGACGGTTCGTGATGATCCAGTGCGGCCCGGCCATGCTCCACCCCTTTCATGCGCGGCTGTTGCTCCGTCTCCGAAGCGGCCCCCCGTCGGGGGGGGCACGCCGACCAGCGTACCGTGATGGCCTCAACCCTGCCATTCCCGCCTCGGGCGCCCGCCCGGGGGTTCGGTGGAGTCAGATTGCTCTCGTGCCGGATCGCTGGCCGCGTCCCATGCCAGACTTGATACCCCCCCCACCGCCGGTGGCACCGCCCTCGCTCGAGTACTCGTGGCGGATCGCGCCCCGCTGGCGGATGTGGACACTGGCCCTCGCGCCGTTGGCGGCCCTTGGACTGGCGATGGTGGCCCGTGCGCTCTGCACGCCCGATCTGTCACCCGCCGCCACGATCACGCTGGCGATCCTGCTCCTGGCCGCGATTCTGTGGGCCACCGAGGCGATCTCAGGCGTGGCGACCGCGCTGCTCGCCATCGCGCTCATCGTCGCCCTGCTCGGGCTGCCCGCGTCCTTCGGGCACCAGTGGGCCACGCGGGGCAACGCCATCACCGGCTGGACCCAGTTCCTCGCGCCCGCCGGCGATCCGGTCATGCTCCTGCTGCTGGGCTCGGTGATCCTCTCCGAGGCCGCAAGGCGCACGGGCATGGACCGCGTGATCGGCTCGATCATCCTCCGCCCCTTCGCGGGCAGCGCCTCGCGCCTGGTGCTGGGCGTGCTCATTGCCTCCGCGTGGCTCAGCCTGTGGACCAGCAACACCGCGACCGCCGCCCTCATGCTCTCCATCACAAGGCCCCTGTGGAGCGATGACTCCCTGGATCGACGCGTGCGCGCGGGGATTCTCATGGCCGTCGCGCTGGGCGCGAACATCGGCGGGCTGGGCTCGCCCGTGGGCACTCCGCCCAACGCAATCGTCTTCCAGCGCCTGGCCGAGCTTGGGCACCCCATGAACTTCCTGCAGTGGATGGCGGTGGGCGTGCCCATCGCCGTGTTCGCCCTCGCGTTGGGTTGGGTGGCGATGCGGGCGGTCATCAGATGGCCCCGGACGACCGGGGCGATCGATCTTCGCGGCCTGTCGCGCCCGCCCGACGATGAACACTCCGCCCCGCCTTGGACACGCCGCCTCACCGCCGTCGTCTTCGTGCTCACCATCATGCTCTGGATCACCGGGCACTGGACCGGCATTCCCGTTGCGGTCGTCGCGCTGCTGCCGCTGGCGGTCTTCCCCGTCGCCGGCATCGTGCGACCAGCCGACTTCGCCCATCTGGAGTGGGACGTGCTGCTGCTCATCTTGGGCGGGCTGGTCCTCGGGCGGGCGATGGAGGACTCGGGGCTGGCGGCGCAACTGGTGGCACAGCTGCCGGTCGATTCCATGAGTCCGCTTCTGGTGGTGGCGACCATGGCCCTGGCCGCACTTGCCCTCTCGGCCTTCATGTCCAACACCGCGACCGCCACCCTGCTGTGCCCGATCGGGCTGGCGGTGGCGTCGGCCATGGAATCGCCGCCCTCAACCGGCAACGACTCGCCTGAGATGCCCGAGGGCTCGCTCATCACGTCGGTCGGCCTCGCCATCGCGATGGGCGCGGGCAACGCGATGTTCCTGCCGGTCTCGACGCCCGCCAACGCGCTGGTTGCCCGGGCCGGCCTGGTCACGACCCGCCAGTTCCTGCTCGTGGGAGCCGTGGTCGCCCTCGCGGGCATCGCCAGCGTCATGCTGCTGGGCGTGATCCTGCCGTGACCACCGCGCACGACGCGCCGGAGCGACAGCAGCCTTCCCAAACGCCTTCCTAGAACACCCACTGCCACATCACACGGAGCGCCGCCTGGCCCGACTCGCCAGCGTCGTCGGTCAGCGTGCCGCGGGCCGTGAACGTCCATACATCCCCGACCTCGTCCAGCGGCACGATCACGTCCGCGATGACCTTGCAGTTGTTGCCCCAGAAGTAGTAGGCGGCGCCAAAGGTGACGGCGGCGAACTCATCCTGGCTGCTCTCGAGGCCGCTGGGCCGCCCGATGTCGCCGTCGGTGGTCGCCCACTCGGCCCGCCCGACCAGCTGCAGGTTGTCGGTCACGAACAGTCCGGTCTGAACCATCGCGCCGATCCCATCCCGTGAGCCGCCGCCCTGGCTCTCGGGCGGGCGGTCGTGCTCACCCATAATCGCGGCATAGACCGACCAGCCCTGAACCTCGAAGTGCGCGTCAACCGTCCACGCCGCGAGCCGCGTGTCGTTCAGGAAGCGGTTGCGCTCCTCGGTGGCGGAGATGAACGCGGGGTTCCCATCTTGAACGTGCCCGGCGATGCCGAAGGCCAGCATCATCTCTTCGCCGCGCCAGGCCTGCATGTCCTCGTGCTGCTTCCAGGTGCCGATCGGCAGCCAGCCGGCTCGGGCCGTCACGCCCCACGCGTTCCCGTAGCGGTTGTCGAGGTTGTTCCGCCAGCCGTCGTTGAAGGAGAGGAACGCGTCGAAGTGGTCGTTCTTCCACTGCAGCTCGATCTGCTGGGCTCGCCCCTGCTGAAAATACGAATCGACCACCGACCGCTCCGACAGCAACTGCTTGGTCGCCGACGACAGCTCCTCGTACAGGAACGGCGACTTGAACGATCCGAACCGGATCGCCCAGCCCGGCCCGAGCTGCTCCTTCAGGTCGTAGCGGAGCCACGCGTCGGTGAGTCGAGAGGTACCCGAGTCGAACGCGGCCTGGAGGTAGTACGTCAGGTTCTTGGTCATCAGATTGCCGCGGGCGCCCAGGCGAACCTCCCGGAACCCGAAGCCGTGGGTGAAGTCGTTGTCCTCCGCTTGCGTGTCGCGGGTGTTGGCGACGTATCGGAACTGGGAGTACCCGTAGATCCGCAGATTCGAGTTGCCGTCCAGCCCCGGGATGTTGAAGTTGGGCTCGACGGGGTAGGAAAACGCGGGCCGCTCGGCGGCGTCTTCCATCAGCGCGCCCAAGTCGACCGGGCCATCCAGGACGCTCGGCGCGGTCTGGGCTGGGGCCGGTGCAGCCGCTCCCGCGCATAGACCGAGTGTGATCAGCGTCAAGGGCACGCTCAGATTGGGTTTAGGCACGATCAAACCTCCAGCTCGCGGAGGGGTACCCTACCACAAGTTGGCGGACAGTAACTCCACTCCGCGCAAACTTCACAAAATCGGAAACTGGGAATCTACCCCCCGGATCAAGGGTGCTACTTCGGGTGAATCTGATCCCCGATAATGGGCATTCAGGGCCGATTCTCCCGGTTGTGTGTGCCTTGTGTTCAGACAGGCCTTGAGCCGCGAGGCCGGGGGCTTAGAATCTGGGAGCCATGCCCAAAGCGATTTCTCCGTCGGGGACTCGGAAAGCCGCCCGAACATCAACCGGTCGCGCGGCGAAATCCCCGATGTTCCCCGGGTACGACGACGCACTTGAGTTCCTCAACAGCCGACCGAACTTCGAGCGGTCTCGCCCCAAGGCGGGGCCGGATTTCAAGCTCGACCGCACCGCCGCCCTCTTGAGGGAGCTGGGCGACCCGCAGCTGGGCTGCAAGTTCGTGCATGTGGCCGGCAGCAAGGGCAAGGGCAGCACGGTCGAGATGACCGCGTCGATGCTGGCCGGGTGTGGATACGCGGTGGGCGTGTTCACCAGCCCGCACCTGATCGACGTGCGGGAGCGGGTCCGGATCAACAGCACCCCGATCGACCCGGCTGACTTCGCGGCCATGATGGGTCCGGTGGCCAAGGCGGTCGAGGCCGTCAAGCGGCGCGAGGGCGACGCGACGTACTTCGAGGTGATGACGGCCCTGGGCCTGGCGTACTTCGCCGAGCAGGCCGTGGACGTGGCGGTGATCGAGGTCGGGCTGGGCGGTCGGCTGGACTCGACCAACGTCATCACGCCGGAAGTTTCGGCCATCACCGAGATCCAGCTCGAGCACACCGAGATCCTGGGCGACACGCTGGGCAAGATCGCGCGGGAGAAGGCCGGGATCTTCAAGCCCGGCGTGCCCGCGCTGACGGTCCCGCAGAAGCCCGAGGTGCTGGAGGCGTTCCGCCAGGTTTCAGAAGAGGTGGTGTGCCCGCTGAAGGTGCTGGGCAAGGACGTGGACTACTCGTACCGGTTCGAGTCGTCGCCGGAACTCGGCCCCCACGCGCGGGTGTCGGTGGTGACGCGAAGGAGCAACTACGAGCACATGGCGGTCCCGCTGAAGGGCGAGCACCAGGCGAAGAACTGCGGCCTGGCGCTGGCGATCCTGGACACGCTGCGGGAGCGCGGATTCGACTGCCCGGAGCGCGAGGTGGCGGTGGGCCTGGCGCGGACGCTGACGGCGGGCCGGATGGAGAAAGTCTGGCAGAGGCCGACGATCATCCTGGATGGCGCGCACACGCCCGAGAGCATCGAGTGCCTGGTCAAGTCGCTGGGCGCCCACATGCGGTACGACTCGATGGTGATGATCTTCGGGTGCTCGAGCGACAAGAACATCGAGGGGATGCTGGGCAAGGTGGCTCTCGGGGCCGACAAGATCATCTTCACGCAGGCCGCCGGCAGCCCGCGCGCGATGGACCCCCAGGAACTCCAGCGGCGCTTCCGCGAGAGGGACGGCGAGACCAAGATGACCCAGGCGATCCCGACCCTCAAAGACTCGCTCACGAGCGCGGCCAAAGGGGTCGGCAAGGACGACATCATCGTCGTTTGCGGATCGTTCTACCTGGTCGGCGAGGCGAAGAAGTACCTGCGGGACCTCGCGCGGGAGCGCGGCGCTCGTTAGGGATGTGGCGGGGCGGGTGATGGACGCCGGACCTGAGGCCTTGCGAGGGCCCGGGTACGGGGCACGTCAACCGAGCATGAACCCGGACCTTCGCAGAGCCTCGGAGCCGGCGTCCAAAGGGCAGCTTGGCGTCCACGGGTTCTTCAGGAATCCTGGAATACCGACCCGGTGGCGTGGTATTCTGCTGGTGATGGCGTGGCGAGCCCTGCTGATCCTGTTGGCCTCAATGCCGGTATGGCTGGGAGCGGTGGCGCGCCAGGATTCTGCCAGCGAGTCGCGGTTGCACGCCGCGGGCGTGCCCGCTCTGGCCCAGCGCGATGCCTGCGGTGCGACGGGAAAGCCAAGCTGCGGGTGCGGGGGCCAGTGCGCCATGCCCGCGTGCGGGTGCGAGCTCAAGCCCGCGGCCCCGGTGCCGATCGAGGATGCCCCGGCGGTTCCCGCGGGTCGGGATTCGAAACCGACGATCCTCGCGATGCCCGGGGTGCAGCGCGGGTTTGTGTCGATGCCGCACCGTATACGACTGGCCGGCGCGGTGCGAGGAGTCCAGGGGCCGTTCTGGTCGTATGACTCGGTGCAGTCGTTCTTGTGTGTCTGGCGAAGTTGAGGGGTTGGGTGCGCTGTCGCTGCGCGCCCCCGGAGCCGTCGTCGTGACCTTGTGTCCGACCGCGGGCTCGGGCGTCCCTTCTCCACCATTGCTTCGCCGAATCGACGTTGAAACACACTGTTGGCCTGCGACCGTCCGCCGGGGAACCCGCTTCCCTCGGGCGCGGCGCACGCCGACCGACACACTGATTGTCGGCGCCGCCGCTCGGCCCGCCGAAGGAGCCTGACCATGAAGTCTGACTTGCTGACCGCCGTGTGCGCCCGCCTCATTCCCGCCGGCCTGGCCGGGAGCGCGATCCTGCTCGCCTCGTGCGCCTCTTCGGGTGCCTCATCCGGCGGCGTGCAATCACGGGCCGACGTGCCGACACCCGCCGGCGAGACGATCGACCTTGGCCTCCTGGACGAGACGCCCATCGCCGCGGAGAAGGCGACTCTGCACGTCGAGGGTCTGTCGTGCCCGGCCTGCGCGACCAACGTCGACCACCAGTTGATGGACGTGCAAGGCGTGAAGTTCGTCGCGGTCGATCTGGGTGACGGCACGGTGGACCTGACGCTGGGCGGGAGCGTGCGCCCGAGCCGCGCGATGCTGGCGCGGGCGATCCACGACAGCGGGTTCACACTGACGCGGATCGAGGTGGGGCAGTGAGTTGGAGGTGTCAGAGGGGAACGGTCTATGTGCGTTGCGCTTCGCCCGAAGGGCGAGGAGCGGCGTGCCACCGATCGCGGCTTGGCACGATCGGCGTTCGGGATGTGAATGCCAAGACCACCAGCCGCTCAGAGCCGCGGCTCGTGGCACGGGGGGCGGGGCTGCTTGCCACGGCGCTCGTCGCGCTCCCCGCCGCGGCCCAGGAGACCTTCTTCACCCCCTCCGCCACACAGCCGTCGGTCGGGCATTTCGCGGTCCGCGAGCGGGTGGTGTGGACCAGCCTGGGGGATGACCCGACCGGGCGGGAGCGCGAGGGCGACGAACTCGCGGCCCTGACCACCATCACCTATGGGCTCACCCGCAACTGGTCACTGAGCCTCGACGCGCCGGTCGTCTGGCGCAACGAGCGCGAGAGCGATCAGAACGACGAGGACCAGTTCGGCCTGGGCGACTTCTCGCTGACGGCCAAGTACCGGTTCTTCCAGAAGGACCTGGGGCCGGTGGACACGATGCGGGCGGCCATCATCGGCGGCGTGCAGGCACCCACCGGCACGGGCGACCTGTCGAGCCACTCGTGGGACCCGATCTTCGGCGGGGTGTTCATGCTGATCACCGGTCGGCACGGGCTCACGCAGTCGCTCGTGTATCAGTTGAACACGGGCACGATCGAGGACCCGTGGCGGGCGGGCGGAGGCAAGGCCGACCTGCTGCGGTACGACACGGCGTACGCGTTCCGCTTCGAGCCCGCCGCGTACACGGCCGAGACAAAGGCCGCGTGGTACGCGGTGCTCGAACTCAACGGCATGTACGAGACCAACGGCGACAACGAGGTGATGCTCTCACCGGGCGTGCTGATCGAGGCCCGCACGTGGGCGCTCGAGGCAACGGTGCAGATCCCGATTCTGGCGGAGGTTGACCACAGGCCGGAGGTTGAGGTGGCGGTGGGGCTTGATCTCCGGTTTGTGTTCTGATGTGCCACCGAGCCACGCCGGCGCTGCGGCGTGACTCGGTGCGGGTGCGTGTTCGTGTGGCGCGGGCTCGGGCGTCGGTCGACGTTCGCACCGAGTAAGCCCGCAAAGCCAGGCTGACTCGGTGGCACGGCGAAGCGGGTGGTCGCACGATCCTGCAAGGGTCGCCGGGAAGGCGTGCTCAACTTCGGGCCGATCCCTCGGTACGTCCGTCGTGAGCACCGATCCCCAGTCGTCCGTGGTTCCGCTGCCCGATGCCGAGCGGCTTGGTTCGCTCGACACGATCCGCGGCGTGGCGGTTCTGGGCATCCAGGCGATGAACATCCGCAACTTCGCGCTGCCCCTTGGGGAGTTCGACAACCCCCGCTGGCCCCGCGGCGCGGCGGCGGAGGGCGTCGCGACGACGCTGGCGCCCGCGGACTTCTGGACGTGGGTCGTGACCAACGCGTTGTTCGAGGACAAGATGATCACGATCTTCGGCCTGCTGTTCGGGGCCGGGGTTGTGGTGTTTGGGGATCGGATCGATCGGGCGGCCCGCGAGGCGCGGGAGCGCGGGGTGGCGGATGGGTCCGCGCTGGGCTCGGTTTGGCGCTCGACAATCCCGCACTACCGCCGCATGTTCTGGCTGCTGGTGATCGGGCTGCTGCACGCGTACCTGCTGTGGCAAGGGGACATTCTGAACACCTACGCGCTGTGCGGGCTGGTGATCTGGCCGCTGCGACGACTGAGGCCGGGCGTGCTGATCGGCGTGGGCGTGCTGTGCCTGCTGGTGACGGTGTGGTGGCGCGTGGGGCCGGGCTGGTGGGACATGTTGGTGCGCGACCCCGGAACGCCCACGCCGGCGCGGGCGCCCAGTCTTGGGCGGCAGATCTTCGCGGAGGCGATCCGGACCGAGGAGGCGGCGTACCGCGGCGTATGGCTGGACCTGTTCTGGTGGCGGGCTCACCTGAACACGGCGTGGCACTTCATCGCTGGCGTTGAGTTCACGCTGTGGCGCAGCCTCGGGCAGATGCTGATCGGGATGGGGCTGATGCGGCTTGGGATGTTCGCCGGGACGTGGCGCGTGGGCGGGTACGTCGGGCTGGCGCTGGCGGGGTATGGGCTGGGGTTGACATTCACGCTGCTGGGGAT
>CAZHKB010000047.1:0-13269 GCA_964533405.1 uncultured Phycisphaeraceae bacterium
GGACTGGGCGTGCACGTTGTCGAACAGGCAGCCGTCGAAGGTGTAGCCGTTGAGCACTCCGGCGGTAAACTGCGATGGCGAGTTGGAGTCGCGGAAGGAGCAGCCGGGGCTTCACACGCGGCGTTGGTGGGTTACCTGGCCTTTGCGACCTGGTTGAGCTGGGTGAATGTCACGGCGAAGGCGTAGTCGCCGGAGTTGAAGGCGACGCCCTCGACCTTGTGCTGGGCGAGAACGGCGAAGTACTCCATGGCTTCGGGCACATCCATGCTCAGGACCGGCGGGGCCGATGAGCCGCGCTGGCGCCCCAGGATGTCGGCGTAGCCGGCGGCCCGGAACTCTTCGGTGAAGGCCAGGACGTGGGGGACGCCCTCAACGACGCCGACCATGGGCTCGGCGTCATCCCCCTCGCCGTGGGCGATGAAGTACCAGGAGGGAATGGAAAGAACGGCCTTGTGCAGGTCGAACTCGCCGGTCTTGTTCATGCCCATGCGGGCGGTGTCAACGATGGCGTCGAAGTCCATGGGGGGAGGATACCAAGAAACGCAGCCCGGGGTCCTGGGTCCTTAAGGCCGGGCCGTGGGTTGTCTGTCGCCACAGACGGAACTCGAGTGTGCTGCGTCCCACCTGATGTCTGGGTCGCTCAGTCCACGGCTGCGCGACCATCAGGATTCAGGACGCAGGACGCAGGACTCTCGCACACGTCGGCACGCTTCGGCGTGCCTGCCTCCTACCCTCCCCCATGCCCGCGACGGCGTCCAAACTGGGGTCTGAGGCCACGACGGAGGGGATCCGCGTCGAGGTGAGTCCTTCGTACATGCCCGACCACTCGCGCCCGGGCGAGCGCGAGTTCGTGTTTTCCTACCGCATCCGCGTGACCAACGCGGGCGAGGAGGCGGCCCAGATTATCTCTCGGCGATGGATCATCGTGGATGCGGGCGGCGGGCGGCACGAGGTTGAGGGGCCCGGGGTCGTCGGGCAGCAGCCGCGGATCGAGCCGGGCGGGACTTTTGAGTACTCGTCGTATTGCCCGCTGAAGACGGCGTGGGGGACGATGGAGGGGACGTTCCAGATGCGTCGGGATGACGGGCGGGGGTTCGACGCGCTGGTGGCTCGGTTCTATCTGGCGGGGCCGGCCCCGATGGCAGCGCCGGTGGGCGTTCGGGGCTGAGAGCGCCTGGCGCCGGTGGCGGGGGGCGCTGGTCGAGGGTCGCGGTTGAATGGAGGCTCAGTGCCGGACTCACGACGATCGAGGCTGGCCGAGCTGCTCACGACGCGTCGGATGCTGCTGATCGCCGCCCTGGCGCTCGCCGGGATCGGCGCGCACCTGGTGCTGCGGTACGGCGCGGGGGTGGAGGTCGGCCGGGGTCGTATCCCGCTGTATGTGGTGCTGGTGCTGGGCGGCGTTCCGGTGCTGTTCGACCTGCTCAAGAAGCTGTTCACGCTCAAGTTCGGGTCGGATCTGCTGGCCGGCATCTCGATCGTCACCTCGGTGCTGCTGGGCGAGTATCTGGCGGGGGCGTTGGTGGTTCTGATGCTCTCGGGCGGGGAGGCGCTGGAGAGTTACGCGGTCCAGAACGCCTCGTCGGTGCTTCGGGCGCTAGCCAAGCGGATGCCCTCGATCGCGCACCGCCGCAATGGGGGTGCGATCGCCGACGTGGCCCTGGATCAGGTGGTCGTGGGCGATGAGCTGGTCATTTTCCCCCACGACATCTGCCCGGTGGACGGCGTGGTGATCGAGGGCCAAGGTGTGATGGACGAGTCGTTCCTGACGGGCGAGCCGTTCCAGATGTCCAAGACACCCGGCTCGGAGGTGATCTCCGGGGCGGTCAATGGCCAGGCCGCGCTGACGATCCGTACGACACGCCCGGCGGCGGACTCGCGGTACGCCAAGATCATGCATGTGATGCGGGCGGCCGAGCAGGACCGCCCGCGTCTGCGGCGTCTGGGGGATCGGCTGGGCGCGTTCTATACGCCGCTGGCGCTGGCGATCGCGGCGATCGCGTGGGTGATCAGCGGCGATCCGGGGCGGTTCCTGGCGGTGCTGGTGGTCGCCACGCCCTGTCCGCTGCTGATCGCGATCCCGGTGGCGATCATCGGGGCGATCTCGCTGTCGGCCCGGCGTGGCATCGTGGTCCGCAACGCGGTCGTGCTCGAGCAGATCACGACCTGCCGGACGGCGATCTTCGACAAGACGGGGACGCTGACGTATGGGCGACCGCGCCTGACCGAGCAGATCGTCGCTCCCGGGTCGAGCGGGCCGGAGTTGCTGGCCCTGGTCGCCAGCGTCGAGCGTTACTCGAAGCACCCGCTGGCGCACGCGATCATCGCCGCCGCCGAGCAGAGCGGGCTGGCTTTGCGTGAGGCGTCGGAGATCAGCGAGGCGCCTGGGCGGGGCTTGCAGGCGGTGGTGGGTGGGCAGCGGGTCGAGATCACGAGCCGAGGCAAGCTGGAGAAGGCTGGGGTTCCCGGCGCGGACCAGGTTCCGCCGCACGGCGGGGGGCTGGAGTGCGTGATCGTGGTCGAGGGGCGATACGCGGGGCTGTATCGGTTCCGGGATGAGCCGCGGGCGGACGGGGTTTCGTTCATCCGGCACCTTGGGCCGAGGCACCAGTTCACGCGCGTGATGATCGTTTCGGGCGATCGGGAGTCGGAGGTGCGGTACCTGGCCGAGCAGGTGGGGATCGCGGAGGTGTACGCCGAGAAGACGCCAGAGGAGAAGGTCACGATCGTGCGGGCCGAGACGCTCAAGGCCAAGACGCTGTACGTGGGCGATGGGATCAACGACGCGCCGGCCCTGATGTCGGCGACGGTGGGCGTGGCGATCGGGCAGAACAGCGACATCACGACCGAGTCGGCGGGGGTTGTGATCCTGGACAGCTCGCTGGAGCGCGTGGACGAGTTCATGCACATCAGCCGGCGGATGCGGCGGATCGCGCTGCAGAGCGCCATCGGCGGGATGGCGCTGAGCGTGCTGGGCATGGGCTTGGCCAGCGTCGGACTGCTGACCCCGGTGGCGGGGGCGATCGGGCAGGAGGTGATCGACGTGCTGGCGGTGCTCAACGCGCTGCGGGCGGCGTTCCCGCCCAAGCCGATCTCGGACCTGGGGGTGCCGGGGGCCAAGGCCTGAGCGGGAGGGGCCTTGGTCGGGCGACGCGCGAGCGGAGCGCCAACGATGCGTGCGCAGGAGTGCCGGTCCACAGTGTGGTAGGCCGGGCATGGATTCTGAAGAGCCCGATGCTGAGCCACGCCGAAATCACGACGCTTCTCATCAGCGTCGGGCTGCTGCTGGGGCTGGCTCGCATCCTGGCGGAGGTCGCGCGGCGAGTGGGGCAGCCCTCCGTGGTGGGCGAGATCCTGGCGGGCGTGCTGCTGGGACCGACGGTGCTGGGGACGATCTGGCCTGAGGGCAAGGAAGCGTTGTTCCCCTCGACGGGCGGGCTGCCGGCGGCGCGGAGCGCGCTGACCACGCTCTCTGTCACGCTGTTCCTGCTGGTGGCGGGGATGGAGCTGGACCTGACCAAGATCCTGAAGCGCCGGCGTGCGGCGGTGCTGGTGAGCCTGGGGGGCATCACGGTGCCGTTCGCGCTGGGGTGGCTGCCGGCGTATCTGGCTCCGCAGTGGATGGGGGCGGGTGAAGGGATAACGCCGACGCTGTTCGCGCTGTTCGTGGGGACGGCGATGGCGATCTCGGCCCTGCCCGTGATCGCCAAGATCCTGATGGACCTGCACCTGTTCAAGACCGAGCTCGGGGCGACGATCATCGCGGCGGCGGTGATCGACGACCTGTGCGGGTGGGTGATCTTCGGGGTCATCCTGGCGCTGATGGGCACGCAGGCGGGCCACGCGGCCAGCGCCGCGTCGGCGAGCGCCGGGACGCAACCCGCGGTCTGGCTGAGCGCGCTGCTGGTGGTGGGGTTCGCGGCGGGGATGCTGACCATCGGGCGGTGGCTGATCAACGGGGTGCTGCCCTGGGTCCAGGCGCACACGGCGTGGCCCGGGGGCGTGCTGGGGTTCGCGCTGGTCGGGTGCGTGCTGTGCGCCGCGTTCACCGAGTGGATCGGCGTCCACGCGATCTTCGGGGCGTTCTTCTTCGGCGTGGCGCTGGGCGACTCCCGGCACCTTCGGACCAGCACGCGGACGACCATCGACCAGTTCGTGTCGTTCATCTTCGCGCCGCTGTTTTTCGCCAGCATCGGGCTGCGGGTCAACTTCGCGACCAACTTTGATCTGCTGCTGGTCGTGGTTGTGCTGGTGATCGCGTGCGTGGGCAAGTTCACGGGCTGCGCGACCGCGGGGCGCCTGGCGGGGCTGCCCAGGAAGGAATCGCTGGCGATCGCGGCGGGCATGAACGCGCGGGGGGCGATGGAGATCATCCTGGGCCTGCTGGCCCTGGAGGCCGGGCTCATCAGCGACCGGCTGTTCGTGGCGCTGGTGGTGATGGCGCTGGTGACGTCGATGGCGGCGGGCACGATGATGCAGCGGTTCCTGGGGCGGTCCAAGTCGGTGCGGTTCGTTGACTACGCGTCGGGCAAGACGTTTGTGGCGCCCGTGCCGGGGCGCACGCGGGTGGACGCCGTCGCTGACATGGGTCGGATCGCGGCCGAGGCGGGCAAGGTCGACGTGCAGATGGCGGTGGATGCCGCGCTGGCCCGCGAGCAGGTGCTGCACAGCGGGGTGGGTCATGGCGTGGCGGTGCCGCACGCGCGGGTGGCGGGGCTGAGCCAGGCGGTGGTGGCGATCGGGCTTTCGCCCGAGGGAATCGCGTGGGGAAGCCGGGACGGGCGGGCGGTGCGGATCATCGTGTTCCTGCTCACGCCCGAGCAGGATGCCCGTCTGCATCTGGACCTGCTGGCGAGCATCGCGACCACGCTGCGCGACCCGGCCACGGTGGACCTTGCCGCCACGGCCAAGACCTGGACGGAGTTTCTGGCGGCGATCAAAACGTCGGGGGCGGAGAACTCGTCGAGGTAGGTCGTCGAGCCGGGGCGGCGCGTCAACAGAACCGACCGCGCGAGCCGTCGGCCACCCAACGGCGAGCGATGCGGGTCCGAGTTGCCCGCGGGCATCTCTCCGCCCCGCGCGCCGAG
Source organism: uncultured Phycisphaeraceae bacterium (assembly GCA_964533405.1). Classification (GTDB taxonomy): domain Bacteria; phylum Planctomycetota; class Phycisphaerae; order Phycisphaerales; family UBA1924; genus JACKHA01. The sequence continues at coordinate 5,088 of CAZHKB010000047.1, forward strand.
CGAAGAAAGACAAAGAGCCGTCGACTGCGTCGACGGCTCCCGTGTTCGATGACCCTTGATGAAGTCGCGTGGCACGATGTCGGGGCGGTGGGCGACCGCTCGCGCGGCCGGTTCTGTCGGGCGCTTACTTGCGGCGACGGCGAGCCACCAGCAGCCCGCCCGCGGCCAGCATGGCCGCGCTGCCCGGCGTGGGGACCATGGTGTAGACGCGGACCTGATCGAAGTCGGGCGCGCCGGCGTTGACGCTGAGGTTGAAGGTGATGGTGTTGCCCAGGATGGAGATGAACGAGGCGCCCGGGGTGATCGAGTTCATGCCACGCCACGGGTCGAGCGTGGGATAGATGGTGCCGAAGGAGCCGACGACGGGGTCGGAAACGTCGAGGAAGTTGTTCTGGTACGCGACGCCGATGATGGGGTTGTTGAAGGTGACGGTTCCGACGGCAAACGAGTTGAAGTCGTGGAAGTGCAGGAAGTGGGAGTCGATCAGCCCGCTGACGGCGCCCAGGGTGGGCGAGCCGGAGTTGCCGGGATTGACGGTGAGGTCGCAGGGCAGGCCCAAGACGCCGCGATTCTGCTGCTCGTCCCAGGCCCAGACGACGCCCGGAGTAGTGTTGCCGAACACGGCCGAGACCGGGGCGGGGCCGATGTTGACGGCCATGCCGGTGGTCCCGGTGATGGCGGCTTGGGCGATGGCGGGGAGGGCGGCGACGACGATCAGGGCGGCGATTCGGGACATGGCGTTGATCCTCTCGTGTCTGCGTTGAGCAGCGGTCTGGCTGGCCTCAGCGGGGGTCTCGCATCCCCGTCGCGGGCCGGTCCCTTGGAAGCGACGGGTTTCGGGATTGCTCACCCAAGCACGAAGAAAGTTCACCACGAAGACGCGGAGCAGACATGCAGGGGGTTGGCCCGCGGGAACAGAACCGGCCTCGCGAGCGGTCGGCCACCGTCCGAATCACCGAGGTGCTCCGCACAACCAAGAGCCCCCGCCCGACCATTGGGACTGCTCAACGCGAACAAGCCGTTGACCCGGTCAACGGCTGTCGCGGTTGTGTGGTTTGGGGTGGAATCGGAGCCGTTGCACGTCGTTCGGTGCCCGGCCGCTCGCGCGGCGGGCTCGGTTGATTCACTTGCGGCGGCGACGGGCCACCATCAACCCGCCCGCCCCGAGCAGGGCCAGGCTGCCGGGCGTGGGGACGCGGGTGTAGACGCGGATCTGATCGAAATCGACCACCCCAGGCAGCAGGTCCAAGTTGAAGGAGATGGTGTTGTTCAGGATCGAGACGAACGAGGTGTTGCCGGGGGTGGAGTTGATGCCACGGTTTGCGAAGCCGGTGGGGTAGATGGTTGGGGAGGCTCCAGCGATGAGGTCCGAGGCGTTGAGGAAGTTGTCGGTGTAGGCGACGCCGGCGATGGGGTTGTTGAAGGTGACCGTGCCGGTGATGGCGATGCCCGCGAAGTCGTTCCAGTGGATGATGTGGGAGTCGAGCAGGCCGGCGACGATGCCGGGGGTGGGCGAACCGGAGTTGCTGGGGTTGACGGTCAGGTCACAGGGCAAGCCGGTCGTGACGAAGCCCTGCTGCTCATCCCACGCGGAGGCGGGGGTACCGAAGATGGCGCCGAACACCGCCGAGGGCGGTGCGGCGATCTGCGTGACCTGGCCGGTGGTTCCGAAAATCGCGGCGTTGGAGGAGAGTGTGACGGCGGACAGGACGGCGGCGGACAGAACGGCGTTGGTGGAGCGTGACATCTGGGTCCCTCTTGCGTTGCTTCTTGCCAAGGCCGGCGGGGTCTCGCATCCCCACTCAGGTCCCGGCACGTCGGAAGCGACGATTCCGGGAGTTGCTCACGCGCCGCGAGCGCGTCCAGCAGAAGCGGATGCGCGAGCGGTCGGCCGCCGTGGGGCATGGTGTGGGGTGAATGGTCCGCGCGGCATGGGGAGTCACAGCCCGCGTCGCCCAGACGGGTGGCGAGATCACGCCATGCCCGCCGGCGGGCGATGGCCGACCGCTGGCGCGGCCGGTTCCGCTGAGCCGTAGGTCTTGTCGGGTGAGGGAACCTATGCGGCCATGGCGTGGGCCGGGGGCTGGCCCGTGCCCTGATCGCTCGGGACAAAGTGTTTGCGGATCGCGTCGAACTGGTTGCCCACGCGCGTGAACGCCTCGACCACCATCGGGTCGAACTGCGTGCCCCCGCCCGAGACGATCAGGTCCACCGCCTCGGGGTGTCCCATCGCGCTCTTGTAGACGCGCGACGACGTGAGCGCGTCGTAGACGTCGGCCAGTGCGACGATCCGCGCCGAGCACGCGATCTGGTCGGCCACCAGGCCGTAGGGGTACCCATGCCCATCCCATCGCTCGTGGTGAGACAGCGCGATCTGGATGCCCATGTTGACCAGGGGGTCGTCGCCGAACTGGCGGCGGATATCGAGCAGCGTGTCGGCGCCGATGAGCGGGTGCTTCTGCATCTCCCGCCGCTCGCCGGGAGTCAATCGCGTGGGTTTGAGCAGGATCGCGTGGTCGACGCCCGACTGCCCGATGTCGTGCAGGGTCGAGGCGATGGCGAGCATCTCGATCCAGGGCTCGTCGATCTCGGGGAACCAGCCGCGGAGCTCGGTCGCCAGGGCGGTCGAGTACGCGGCCAACCGATCATGGTGCCCGTCGGCGTCGGCGTCGTGCTTGGAGCCCAGTTTGGCCAGGCGGATGATGAGGGCGTCGCGGGCGACCCGCTCCAGGCGGGCCTTCTCGGCGGCGGACGAGGCATTCGACGCGGCCCGCTGGCGCTCGCTGGCGAGCAACGCCCGCGCATCGCCAATCGCGGCGCGGGCACGGTCGAAGGCGTACATCGTGAGCGTCGAGCCGCCCACGGCACAGATGATTATGGTCAGCAGGGCGTGGACCGGCTCGAAGGTGGCCGCGGCGACGCCGGCGACGACGATCGCGGTCGCCTGCCCGGCGGCGGCGGTCACGGCGCGACGATCGATCGGACGGGTCGGCGGGGTCGGGGTCGCCATGGAGTCGAGTATCGACGCGCCGGGGGTCCGGGCGGGGTCAACGTCCGGAGATTGACGGCATGGGCGGCGCATCCCCCGGCATGGTCGGAACGGGTCGCCGGATTGGGTCCGAGAAGCCGGTTGATCGATGGAACGCGAAGTTCGCAACGTGCGCACCGTGGCGTGAGGTCAGGCCGACGCGACGGTGAGCGTGTTGTTGCCCTCGACGCCCATGATGCGGACGCGGGCGGCGCGCGAGAGTTCGGAGCCCTCGGTGACTGCGGCGTAGGACCGCTGGCGCTGGTCGATCACCACGTTGACCCGCCCCGTTCCGCCACGGTTGGCCGGGACGGTCACGTCGACCACGCCCTCGCTGCCCACGACCTGGTCGATGTTGATGTTGCCGGAGGATTCCAGTTCGTGCATGCCTCGGAGGACGACGGCCAGGAGCCACATCATCCCAAGGCCGCAGACGACGCCGATGCCGATGGAGGCAAGCAGGCCGAACCCGCTGCCTTGGAGGGCCGCAAATCCACCCCATCCAAAGCCCATAAGAAAACCGGTCATGGCCTGGACGGAGAGCAGTTTGAAGGCTGAGGTATCCTGCCCTGGGGCGTCGCCGGCGTGGTTGATGTCCATCCCGCCGTGGTCGGCACCAATGAGAAGGAGGGCGAGCTTGATGACAAACGCACCGGTGGAGATGAGGGCGGGGATGGTGAACCAGAGGGCGTAGCCTGTGAACATGGCCGTGAGCATCGGGCGACCCCCTTGCTGGCCGGGGGAAAGCCCCGGCTGATGCCTTGTTCCGAAATCGAGGCTTCGGCGTTCAGCGGGGCGGGGCTGGACAAAGATCGATCCGGGAGTGGAAAAGCGGTCCCGGGCGGTCTGTTCCTGGGCTGGCCGAAGGCGGGAACGGGCGCGACCGATAGTATGGGACGCAGATGAGCGATGCCGCGAACCAATCCGTGCGGGGTGTGACGTGCCTGGTGACCGGTGGCGCGGGGTTCATCGGCTCGCACCTGTGCCGTGGGCTGGTGGCGGGCGGGGCGCGGGTGCGGGTGCTGGACGACTTCTCGACCGGGCACCGGCGGAACCTGCCGACGGGGGTTGACCTCTTCGAGGGGTCGGTCTCGGACGAGGGGGCGGTGGCCCGGGCGGTGGCGGGCTGCGGCATCGTGTTCCACCTGGCTGCGATGGTGTCGGTGCCGCAGTCGGTCGCGGAGCCGGACGTGTGCGTGCGGAGCAACATCATCGGGACGCAGCGGGTTCTAAGCGGCGCGAAGGCGGCGGGCGTGCGGCGTGTGGTGCTGGCGTCAACCTGCGCGGTGTACGGGGATCAGCCGAGCATGCCCAGCCGCGAGGGGGACCAGACGACGTGCTGCTCGCCGTATGCGGCGAGCAAGCTCGCGGGCGAGGGGCTGATGCAGGCGTTCGCGCGGACGGGCGGGCCGAGCACGGCGTGCCTGCGGTTCTTCAACGTGTATGGGCCGGGGCAGGATCCGAAGTCGGCGTACGCGGCGGTGATCTCGGCGTTCGCGAGCGCGCTGGGGGAGGGGCGGACGCCCACGATCTTCGGGGATGGCGAGCAGACGCGGGATTTCGTGTTTGTCGAGGATGTTGTGCGGGCGGTGATGCTCGCGGGAACCAGCAACGCGGAGTTGAAGGGCGAGGTGTTCAACGTCGGGACGGGGAGGCGGACGAGCCTGCTGCAACTGCTGGGGGCGATGGCGAAGATCGCGGGTCGGCCCGGCACGGCCGACCACAAGCCGGCGCGGGCGGGGGATGTGCGGCACTCGCAGGCGGACATCGCGCGGATCACGCGGGCGCTGGGGTATGAGCCGCGGACGCGGATCGAGGAGGGGCTGGAGCGGACGCTGGCGGCAATGTGAGGCGCCAGAAGAGGATGCACCGCGGAGGCGCAGACAGCGCAGCGGAAGGCAGAGACGGGGTGGGTGCCGCCGGTGAGATGGCTGGGCACGCAGTCGCAGAGACGAAGTGGCGAAGTGGTCCAGGTGTCGGTGATGCGCGGCGCGTCGGTGCGCCGGGGAGCGTGAGTGTGGGCAGTGTTCCGGTTGTGCTGATCAACTCCAAGGACCGCAAGGACGAGCTGCGGCGCGCCCTCAGGTCGGTGTATGACCAGACGGTCAGGACGCACCTGATCGTGATCGACGACGCGTCGAAGGACGGCACGAGCGACATGGTTCGCGGCGAGTTCCCCGACGCGCGACTCATCACCAACCCGACCTGCCAGGGGTTCATGGAGGCGCGGAACCACGGGGCGAAGATCGCGCTGGAGATGGGCAGCCCGATCATGTTCGTGCTGGATGACGACGCGATGTTCTCGACGCCCCGGGTGGTCGAGCAGACGCTGCCGCGGCTGGAGCATCCGCGCGTGGGCGCGGTGGCGATCCCGCTGATGAACTTCATCGAGGGCACGCAGAGCGACCCGGACCGCTTCGCCGAGGTGTGCCCCGGCGACTTCACGGTGACATACATGTTCCGCGGCGGGGCGAGCGTGCTGCGGGCGGACCTGTTCCTGGCGCTGGGGGGCTACCAGGGGCACATGGGGTACGCCGAGGAGAACAACTACTGCGCCCGCATGATCAACGCGGGGTACATCACGCGGGCGGGGGGCGGGATCGACGCGATCAACCACTACCCGTCGCCCAACCGCAACGCGCGGGGGGTGACGCGCCTCAAGAGCGTGAACAACGTGCTGTTCGCGTGGCACAACGTGCCCATGCCCGAGTTCTTCTGGCACAACGCGGGGACGTGGGTGAACATGGTGCGGTATGGGGCCAAGCTCAACCACCTGGGCCCGGCGGTGGGCGGGCTGTTCGAGGGCTCGTGGCGGTCAATCACGGACTTCAAGTCGCGCAGGCCGATCTCGAAACGGGCGTACCGGCTCGTGCGGGAGTTGATCAAGGCCGGGAGCGTGCCCTTCGAGGCGGTGGAGGCGAAACTGGGGCCGCGGCGTGAGTTCGCGGGGGTTTCGATGGGGCGGATGGTCGAAACGGCCCCCATTCCGAGTGCCGCGGCTGCTCGGGCGGAGATCGCGGCGAACCCGACCTGAGCGGAGACGAGTTGCTCCTCCAGGTCGTCGATGCGGCTCGCGCGTGCCGTGCCACCAGCCGCGGCCCTGAGCGGCTGGTGCGAACGGCGCGCGTGGTCGATCGGCGCGAGGCGTGCAAAGCCACGCCTTGTGGCACCGCGCGGTCACGCCGCGGATCGGTATAAGATTGGCGGATGCGGGCACACGCGGGCACAGGGCGATCGGGCTGCGCGTCGGCACGCGCGGTGCGAGCGGCGGGCGTCGCCGCCACGGCGTGCGCGGTGGGCTTGGCTCTCCTGGCCGGCTGCGCGCGGACGACTCGAAGCACCGAACCCAGCCCCGCGACCGATCTGGCCCGCCCGGCGGTGGACAGGGCGGGCCTGGGGCTCGAGGTCCGCGGGTGGGTCGTCGATGACCGGGACCATCGCCTGGCCCGCGCGCTCTGGCAGGCCGAGCAGCGGGCGGCCGTGGGCGAGGCCGATGCGGCGTGGTCGGCGTGCGGGGTGCGGGTGCTGGACGTGGGCGTGCATGAACTTCCTGGCTTGTTCGACACGCTTGCAATCGGGCCCGAGCGGCGGTTGTGGCTCGGGCAGGCGTCGGGCTGGACGGAGGGGTATGCGGCGGCCGAGACCAGGACGCGAACCGGCCTGCGCATGCCCGAGGGCGAACTGGAACTGGAGGCGGGGGCACTTCGGCTGCTCGTGCGGTGCTGGGTGGAGCGACGGCTTGGGGTGCCTCCCAGCGGCGGGGTCGCGGAACCTGGCGAAGTTGCCGGCACGGCCAGCGGTCCCGTCGCCGCTGGCGAGGGTGGCGCGAGTTTGTCGAGCGTGCTGCGGGTCGATCTGCTGCCGCAGAACCGCGAGCGCACGGACAACCAGTTGAGCCTTGAGCCGCCTGACCCGACCAGGCCGCTCGAACTGGGCGTGACGTTCGATCGGCTGCGCAGCGCGTGGTCGTCGGACGGGTCGCGTGCGCTGGTGCTGGTGCCGGCCAGCCCGGAAGCGGATTGGCCTGAGATGGCGCGGGTCATGGGGCCGGTGGGGGCGGAGGAGGCCGTGTTTGGCCCCAGCGGCGCGCCGCTGCCGACTCTGGGCGAGGCGATGCTGGACAGCGGGCGACGTGGCCTGCGGATCGTGCTTGTGCTGATCCCCAGAACGTCGGTTGAGGCAAGCACGCGCGGGGCGGGATTGCGGGTTCAGTCGGGACGCGCGGCGGACCTCCCTCGATCTCGCTAGAAGTCGCGCCCGAGGAAACCGTGCCGTGTGGCGAGCGTCGGCAGCGGAGCGGAGGAGGAGGGTCGGAAGACCCAGTTGTCATTGAGTTCGTCCGTGACGGGACGAGGGCCGGCCGAGCCGTCCCCGAGCGCGACGAAGATCGTGTCGCGGGCGGCGGCCGGACTATCGTCAACCTCGAACAGTCCCGAGTGGATGTCCAGGAGCAGACCCTTTGAGGAGGGGAACGCGATCACGTCAAGCCGCGTGCCTTGGTACAGGGAGAGATCGTCAGGCGGGGCATCGGTGGACCAGTATGGGGGAAGGGCGAACGCGCCTTGGGAGAGCCAGAAGCGCGCCCAAAGGAAGTCCGGCGGCTTGGTGAAGCTCTCGCTGGAGAACACCTGCCATTGGTCGCAATAGGCCGGGGGTCATGACTAGCTGAGCGGGTTTTCTCGGCAGAGTTTAAGCAGGGCTTTGGAGAGGTTCTGGCGGCGGTGGTTGAAGCGGAACTCGCACTCTTTGAGGTGGAAGAGGAACGCGTGCGGGTGCATCCCTCTGAACCTCGCCAGCCTGGTCTTGGCGTAGCCCCAGAAGCCCTCGATGCCGTTGATGTGGTTGCCGCGGATGGTCCGGCTGCTGAACTCGCTGGCGGAGTGATCAACCCGCAAGTGCTTCTTGTTGCCCATGTCCACGAGTCAGTTGTACCCCGCCCAGCCATCGGAGTGGATGACGCTGTCGAGGGACACTTTGCCACGAATCGCCGCTAAAAGCACGGCTTTTGAGCAGTCCGGCACGACCTCCGTGTAGACCTTGCCGTCACGCTTGAAGATGCCGAAGACCGGCGTTCTCTTGGGCGGGCCGCGTCCGACCTCGCCCTTGACGCGGCGTGGGCCGAAGTAACTCTCATCGACCTCGATCGTGCCATCA
>CAZHKB010000048.1:0-13179 GCA_964533405.1 uncultured Phycisphaeraceae bacterium
GGGGATGCTGAGGCTGGACCTCGTCGCCCGCGTGCCGGTGGTGGGGCGGCTGATCCCGGTGGGGCGCCTGATGGTGGGGCCGAGTCTGGCCGATGGCGTCCAGCGGGTGCTGGAGGACGAACGGGTGGCGGGGATCGGGGACGCGCCGGCGCTCGTTCTGACCGACCACTACGGCTCGGCGTCCCAGATCAGTTTCTATCTGAACTCCGGTGCGGCTCCCAACCGGACCCCCGCCCGTGTCACCTGCGCCACGGGCGTCATGGGGCGACCGCCGACCCAGTTTGACCTCTGGCCCGACACCCGAGCCGATGATGAACGTCTGCTGGGCCTGCCGGCCGTCCTGATCGGCTCACGGGCGGAGGTCTGGGCGACGATGTTTACGTCGGTCCACGACGCCGGCCCGATCACGGGCGACCACAAGGGGCGTCGGGCGTTCATCGGGATCGGCTATCGTGGGGGCACGCAAGACACGGAGGCAGCGGGCGGATGACGCGGGTGCCGATCAGCACGGGGGCGGTGCTGGCGATGGGTCGCTCGCGCTTTGGCGCGCCCACGCGGGTTCTGATGTGGGCGGCCGCGCTGCTGGTGCTGCTGGCCAGCGTGTGGCTCGATCCGATCCTGTACCACATGGCGAACGTCGGGAAGGACGCGATCGAGTGGCAGGCGTGGTACCAGGTGTTCCGCGGGATGGGCACGCTCTGGTTCTGGGGTGCGGCGGGGCTGGCGGTGGGGCTGGTGCGGCGTGGGGCGTGGAGACGCCGCGTTCGTGCGGCGATCTGGGTGTTCGCGGCGGCGGTGGTGGCGGGGCTGCTGGCCGAGGCGCTCAAGGCGCTCGTGGGGCGCGAGAGGCCCATCCTGCACGACGGGTCGACCGTGTTCCGGTCGTTCTCGCATCTGTTCTGGTCCACGCGGAACCTGTCATTCCCATCGAGCCATGCGGCGGTCGCGCTGGGCGGGGCGTGGATGGTCTGGCGGCTGCGGGGCTCGCTGCGGGGCGGCGCGTGCATCGGCGTGCTCGCGTTGGTCGCCGCCGGCGTGTGCGGGGCGAGCCGGATGCTGACGGGGGCGCACTTCTTCGGCGATATCGTCGGCGCGGCGATCGTGGGGGCGGTGGGGGCGACGATCGTGCATCGGCTGCTGCACCCGGCGGTGGCCCGTCGTTGGCCGGTCGTGTGCTTGTTGCGGCGGCGGTTCGGCGGCACGCCGGGAGCGGGCCGATCCTCCGCCACCCCGGGTACGCTACAGGCGTGAAGATTCTCGACCGCTTCATCGCCCGCCAGTTCCTCGTGAACGTGGTGATCCTGCTCGCCCTGCTGGGGGCGTTCGTGGTGGCGATTGATGCCTCGCTCAACGCCGATGAGTTCATCTCCGCCGGGCGGGGGCTGGCCGCGACCCAAGGCCGAGAGCCCACGCCCCTGCGGACCGCCGCCGTCACCCTGCTGCTGGTGGTCGACCTGTGGTGGCCTCGGCTTCTGCATCTGTTCAACTTCCTGCTGGGCGTGGTGATGGTGGGGGCGATGGGTTTCACCTTCGCCCAGATGTCGCGGCACCGCGAGTTGGTGGCGGTGCTGGCCAGCGGGCAGAGCCTGTTCCGCGTGGCCCGCCCGATCGTGGTCGCGGCGATGGGGCTGACGGTGCTGCAAGGGCTGAACTCTGAACTCGTGCTGCCGCGGATCGCCCCGCTGCTGGCGCGGGACCGCCCAGCCGCCGCAGCGCGGGCCTTGGGCCCGACCCGCATCCCGCTCGCCCGCGACGGCCAGGGGCGTGTGTTCTACGCCGAGCGGTTCGAGGGAGGCGCCGGCGTGCTGGAAGACGTCACGATCTACGAGCTTGACGAGCACGGTCAGCCGGTGGCCCGCATCTCCGCGGATCAGGCGACGTGGACGGACGGTGCGTGGCAACTGGCCGGCGGCGTGATCAGGCAGCGCGGGGACGTCGGCCTCGGGCAGCCCGCGCCCATCCAGCGCGTCGAGTCCGATCTTGATCCCACGCAACTGATGATGCTGCGGTACCGGGGCTACAGCCAGAGCATGTCGTGGGCCCAGGCCGACCGGTTGCTGCGTTCGCTCCGGAATCTGGATGAGCGTCAGGAAGCCCGCCTGTCGCGGATCAAGTGGGGGCGGGTGCCCACCATGCTGGCCAACCTGCTGGCGCTGGTCATCGCGATCCCGTTCTTCCTGAACCGCGAGCCGCGGAACATGCTGATCCAGTCGCTCCGGGCGGCCCCGATCGCGCTGGGGGCGGTGATGGGCGGGGTCATCGGGGCGGCCGCGGGCGTGCCGGGCTTTCCGCCGGCGGTGGGGGTGTTCCTGCCCGTGCTGGTCCTGACGCCGATGGCGGCGGGGATGCTTGTGCAGTTGGGGAGGCAGACGTAACGGGCGGGGGTTCTGAGTCCCGAGTCCTGGAGGTGGGGCGCCCGGCGCCAGGCGGCCGGACGGCGCCGACCGCTGTTCGCCGCCGATCCTGCTTGATCCCGTGTGACCGCCGTCGCGTGGGGCCGCCCACCGCCCGACCTCTAGCGCCCAGGACCCAGACTGGGATTCGCTCCGTCACTCTCGGCTCGGAACGCCATCGGATACACTCCCGACATGGCCTCCATCGTCTTCTACTTCCAGGTTCATCAGCCCTTCCGCCTGCGGCGGTACTCGGTGTTCGATTCCGATCCCTTCTACTTCGACGACGCCAAGAACCAGCAGATCGCCAACAAGGTCGCCGACAAGTGCTATCGCCCCGCCACCAGCCGCATACTCGACCTGGTCCGCCGCCACAAGGGCAACGTCAAGGTCGCGTACTCCATCACCGGCGTCGCGCTCGACCAACTCGAGAAGTGGTGCCCGGACGTGATCGACCTCTTCAAGGCGCTCGCCGACACCGGCTGCTGCGAGTTCCTGGGCGAGACCTATTACCACTCGCTGTCGTTCCTCTACTCACGCCGCGAGTTCGTCGAACAGGTGGACAAGCACACCAAGCGCATCCAGGACCTGTTCGGCCAGACTCCCCGCGTCTTCCGCAACACCGAACTGATCTACGCCAACCAGTTGTCGCAGGCTCTCTCCGAGATGAAGGGCCCGGACGGCCAGCCCCGTTGGGCCGGCTGCATCTGCGAGGGCGTCGATCGCCACCTGGGCTTCCGCAAGCCGACGTACGTCTACGCCCCGCCGCCCATGGCCCCGACGGTCGGCGGCACGCCCCGCGCCCTCATCGGTGCCGGCAAACGCCCCTTCGGCCTGCTGCTCAAGAACTACCGCCTGTCCGATGATGTGGCCTTCCGCTTCAGCAACAAGGGCTGGGCCGAGTGGCCACTGAGCGCGGAGAAGTTCGCCAAGTGGGTCAATGACATCAACGGCGATGGCTACCTGTGCAACCTGTTCATGGATTACGAGACCTTCGGCGAGCACCAGTGGGCCGACACTGGCATCTTCGACTTCCTCGACGCCCTGCCCGAGAAGATCTTCGACATCAACCCCGGGCACAACCACTTCAACACCCCCAGCGAGGCCCTGGCCCGCTTCGACCCCGTGGGGGTGTACGACGTGCACGAGTGGACCTCCTGGGCCGACCTCGAGCGTGACCTCTCGGCGTGGCGCGAGAACGCGATGCAGAACAACGCGCTGGACGAGTGCTACCGCCTCGAGCGCGACATCCGCCAGCGGCAGGCCCAGGCCAGCGCCGCCGGCGACGCCGAGCAGATCACCCAGGCCGGCCACCTGCTCGAGGACTGGCGCAAGCTGACCACCAGCGACCACTTCTACTACATGTGTACCAAGTACTGGTCCGACGGCGACGTCCACAAGTACTTCAGCCCGTACGACTCGCCCTACGACTCGTACATCAACTTCATGAACGTGCTGGACAACGTCCGACAGCGGGCAATCGCTGGCGCGGCGGTCGGAACGGAGCCGCGTGCGTGAGCAATCTCGGCGAGGCGGGGTGCGCGAGCGGCCGCTGCTGCCTCGGAGCGTCTCAGCGCCGCATCCCTCTCTGTGCCGGATGCTGTCAGCCTCCCGCCTTGACCAGCGACCGGTAACGGACCCACGCCCGGGCCGGTGGCCAGCCGTTCGCGCCCGGGCACCCGAGAACTCCCGCCGCCCTGGCAACCTCAGCGCAAGTGCGGCGTTGAAGATCAGTGGACGACGCTCCTTGGAAGAGGGTCACGACCGCGAGGTTGGATATTGATAGGTAGGCCGACGGACACGCCGTCTTGCGTACCGCGAATTGCTCTGCCTTGTCCCTTTCCTGTCAGACCGGAATCCCTACGATCTCACCGGTCGACCCTCCACCTGCCCCGCTCGCGGCTCGAATCCGCGCCTCAGGCAGCGAATGATGGAGGCCCGGCCCGTGGTCTGGATCACTGAGGTGGAACCGATGATGCAGCGCTCTCTCTCCTGGGTTGGCTCGTGCGTTGGCGCGTGGGTCGGTGCGTCCTGTGGTGCGGCGTTGATGCTCGTGGCCGCGCCGGTTGCCGCGCAGCCCGTGGCGCCCTCGCCTGCGGCCTCCACCGAGCCCTTTCTCGCGGACGCCATGCAGCTCACTTCCGCCGATCAGTTCACGCGGGCCGGCGAGGCGTACTTCTCGCCCGATGGTCGCTGGATCATCTTCCAGGCCGTGCCCATCACCGCCAGCACCAACGCCTACGCGATGTACGTCGCGCGCCTGGCCCGCGACGAGCGTTCGGGCCTCATCACGGGGCTCGCCGACCTGACCGAGATCTCGCCCCCCGGCTCCACCAACACCTGCGGGTGGTTCCACCCGACCCTCCCCGGCGTCGTCCTCTTCGGCTGCGCGCCGGGGCCGCTGAGCGAGGACCAGCCGGCGGGCTACTCCCGCGACCGCAGCCGCTACACATGGGCCTTCCCGCGCGAGATGGAGATCGTCACCCGCACGGTCCGCGCGATCGTCGAGCGCGATGTCCGCGATGCGGGCCTCAAGGATCGCCTCCTGGCCCGCCCCGATGTCGATACCCCCCAGCCCATGTGGGCGCAGGACGGCTACAACGCCGAGGGCTCCTGGTCCGCCGATGGCCGTTCCATGGTCTACACCTGGATGGACCCCGCCACCGGCGACGCCGACATCTACGCCCGCGAAGTCGAGTCGGGCGCGACGCACAAACTCATCGCTCAGCCCGGCTACGACGGCGGCCCGTTCTTCTCCCCCGACGGCAAGTGGATCATCTATCGCTCCGACCGCCGCGGCGACAACCTCCTCCAGCTCTTCGCCGCCGAACTCTCGTTCGACGAGCGCGGCCTGCCCACCGGCGTCGCCCGCGAGGTCCAGCTCACCGACAACCAGGCCGTGAACTGGGCTCCCTTCTGGCACCCCGACGGCACGAGCCTGATCTACACCACCAGCCAGGTCGGGCACGACAACTACGAGGTCTTCGCGATGGCCCTCGACCGCGAAACGATCCAGACCATCGGCACGCCCGGCTGGACGCCGCCCGAGTCCGTGCGCATCACCGACGCCCAGGGCTTCGACGGCCTGCCCGTCTTCAACCCGCGGGGGTCGCTGCTGATGTGGACCGCCCAGCGCGGCGGCGACGCCCAGCACAACAACGGCCGCGCCTCCAGCCAGCTCTGGATCGCCCGCACCACCAGCCGCGCTCCCGCCGGCATCGGCCCCAGCCCCGCCACGACGACCGCTCCGGTCGCCGCGCCCGGCGGTGGCATGGGCGCGATCCGCGTTCGCTTCGGCATCATGCCCGGCAACTACGAGGACACGCAGCCCGGCATCGCGGTCGCGGATGTCACCGCGGGCGCCTCGGCCGCCGTCGCCGGCATCAAGGCCGGCGACCGCCTTATGACCTGGAACGCCACGCCCATCCGCGACGTCCAGCACTGGATGACGCTCATGAGCGACCACGAGCCGGGCGATGTGGTGAAGGTCGGCGTGAAGCGCGATGGAGCGATCATCCAGATCGACGTGACGCTGCGGGGCCGGCAGCAGGAGCCGTGACAACCGAACCGTCGGCGCAAGCCGTCGGCCACAACTCACCAGTCCCTCGGCTCCGGTCTGGCCTCGATTGCTGGCAAGTGCCCGACCGCTCGCGCGCCCGGTTCCGCCAGCCCCAGGCGGTCACACCGCCTCAACCCGGCTGTTGTTGTCGAGGTTCACGAACACGATCTCGCCGTCGTCCTTGCGGAGTTCGAGGCGGTCCAGCCACAGCTTCTTGTCCTTGCTGTGGGCGAACCACGAGCCGGTCTTCTGCTGCTCGAACGAGACGATGACGCCCTCGAAGGCGGCGGACATGCCGCCCGAGGCGCGGGGCACCTGCTGGGTCACGCGGACGCGCAGGCCGGGGGTGTAGGTCAGGGTCGCCATGGCAGGGGCGAGTATAGCCGGGGAACGATCGACGCCGGGTGCCACGAAGCGCCGCGAGCTCGTCCACGAATCGGTTGCGGTTCCGCTCTTCGCCCCGCAGCAGGGGCGAGTGGCGGAGCGAGGCCTGATTTCCAGAGGGATCCGCGGTGCCGGAGGGCACCCGTCATGCGACGCGGGGGGTGCGTTTCTCCAGCACTCTTGCCAGCGCCGCCAGAACCTCCTCCGGCTCGCTCATCCGTCCGGTCCCGACATGACGGCACGCCTGCCACCCGTCGCCCGGGCCGACCAGGTCGAACCCATCGGCGACCACCTGCGCGACGTTCCGCTGGTTGGCGGGCTGGGCCCACATGACCGAGTTCATGGCCGGCGCCAGCAACACCGGCGTCCTGCTCCGGTCCACCGCGCTCAGGATCAGCGTCACCACGTCGTCGGTCCGCCCCGTCGCCAGGCGGGCCAGGCAGTCCATCGTGCATGGCGCGATCACCGCGGCATCCGCCCGCGTCGCCAGCGAAATATGCTGCGGGTCCTGGCTCTCAACGTGCTGCCACGCGCTGGTGTAGACCGGGCGCGCCGACAGCGCCTGGAACGTGAGCGGCGTGACGAAGTGCGTCGCCGACTCGGTCATGGCCACCGTCACCTCGGCCCCAGCCTGGGCGAGGCGACTCACCAGAATGCAGGTCTTGTACGCCGCGATCCCGCCGGTCACGCCCACGAGAATCCGTTTGCCCTTGAAGGACTCGAGTACGACAGAGGGGGCAGCGGGGGCGCGGGTGTCCACAGTCGGTGGCTCGCTTAGAGAACCGCCTCTTCCTGCTCGCCGCCGGGGATGAGGGCCGCGGGCTTGACGAACTCGAGAGTGATCTTCTCCTGGCGGATCTCTTCGATCACCAGTTCGAGATCGGACTTGCCGTCGCGATCGACCAGCGGGCGGGCGCCGTCCATGATCTGGCCCAGGCGGCGCTGGATGAGGGCACACAGCTTGAACCGCCCCCCGGCACGCTTGACCATGTCATCGCTCTTGAGGGCTTCGATCATTCTGGGGGCAACTCCGGGGAGGGAAAGTGACGAGGGAACGAGGGGACGAAGTGACGCAGAGTCGGGAAGGGCAAAGGCGCAGAGCCAGAGGCAACCGGACGCGGCGAAGGATTCTCAACCGATGCGGACGCGCCGTCCGATCTTGGTGGCGTGCCGATCAACCCGTCGCGTCCGACGCGACGGCTTCCAGGAGGCCCTTGGAACGCCCTTGCGTGCCTGTTCGCCTGGAACCGTTTGGAATCCTGTCTGGAATAGTCCCATCAAGTCGTGGTGTATAGTAGGTCGGGGAAGAGGATCAGGACAATTGCCCAAGTCGCCCGGGGCCAACGCCTTGGGTGAGTTTGCCCAAGCCGGACTTGGTATTGTCCCCCAGCCACGCCGTCGAGAGCGTTTGGGGACTAGCCCGACATCTCCCGCGTGGACGATTTCCCCGAGTCAGTGCCGGCGGCCGGGTTCGTGAAGGCCAGCGGCTCCGCCACCAGTCGTCTGCCGATCCGCGGCAGCCCTCTGGTGGGCGTGGGGAGTGGCCTTTCAGAGTCGGTCGAGCCGGATGGAGAGACATGCATGCCGCCACGCGCGTGGTCGGTGGGCGACAGGGTTCGCCACGCCGGTCGCCCCGAATGGGGCGGGGGAAGGGTGAACAAGGCCGAGAGCGTTCTCCATGAGGGGAAGCGCTGCCAGCGTTTGACGATCCAGTTTGAACGGGCCGGCGTGAAGACGCTGTCGACGGCGTTTGCCGAGTTGGAGCCCGTGGGAGTGAGCCTAGCCGTGAGTTCGATGACGACCAAGCCTGAAGTGAATGACGCCTTTCTGCCGCCGGAAGAGAACCTGGGCGAGGTGCTGGCCCGCCTGCCCGACCCGGCCACCGACCCGTTCCGCAACCTCGAGGCCCGCCTGAAGGCGACGCTCGGCCTCTACCGCTTCCAGCCGACGGGCGCGTCGCTCTTGGATTGGGCGGCCATGCAGACCGGCATGGTCGATCCGCTGTCCAAATGCAGCCGGCAGGAGTTGGAGGCCGGGTTCCAGAGGTTCCGGGTCCGCCTGGACTCGCATCTGGTCTCGCTCGCCAAGGACGCGGCCCGGGCCGACCCCGCCCTGCTGACCCGCCTGAAGGCCGATGCGCCGTCGCAAGCCCGCACCGCGTTGGATCGGCTCAACGGTCGGCGTTGAGTTTTCACCACGCCCGGAATGGTCGGCTTTGCCGATCTTGCCCCCCTTGACGACCTGCCCCAGACTCCGCCGTCGCGGAGCCGTTTTTCTCGGACCCTCATCCCTGGCACGCCCCGGGCGCATTCCGGCCCGGCGGTTGTTCCTGTCTTCGTGTCGCCCGCCGTCGGGCACAAGATGAACACGAAGAACTGGGGAGGGCGAGGATGAACGAGCAGGAGTTCCAGGCCAAGTTGACCGACCTCATCGCGCAGATCGGTGATCTGCCCGAGGAGGAGAAGAACAAGCTCGAGACCCTGGCGGTCGAGACCCACCAGCGGCACGAGCGCATGCGCAAGACCATCTCGTCGCTCCAAGAGTCGCTCGACTATCTGCGGCTCTCGGTGAAGTACCTGGTCTTTGATCTTGAGGCGACGCGGCGTGAGAACGAGCACCTTCGCAAGCTGATCGAATCGCAGAACAAGGGCGACGCGAACGAGTGATGCGGTGCTTTTAACCGGGCGGCCGCGTGTGATCCATGATCTGACACTGAACGTCCCCCGAGGCGGGTCGTCACCCACGACCCGCCTCGGGGGGTCCTTTTTTGGGTGGCGCGGATCAAGAAGCCCCGGGATCGGACCCCGGGGTTCGGAGGACCCTTCAGCCGGGCGTGCGCGCCGGTTTGCTGGGCGCATCCGCGGGGCGTATCCTTGGTCTCGCGCCGTGCCCGCCGATCGCGGCAGCCCAGCGCGCGAATGTCGGAGCGGTGCCCGAGCGGCTGAAGGGGACGGTTTGCTAAACCGTTATACGGGGTATTACCCTGTATCGAGGGTTCGAATCCCTCCTGCTCCGCTTTAAGCGGGAGACTCTCCGCGTTGGGGTCTCCCGCTTCGTTTTGCGCTGGCTTTGTGCGTCGCTTTAGGCGCGGCGTCACGCCGGTCGAGCCCGCCCATCAGCGGCGATCGACCGAGATGCACGCCCAACACATCGAGGACCTACGCGGGATCGAGCCGAGTCTCGGGAGCCGCCGGGCGCTCCCCTCGAGCCGGCTGCGTACACGCTTCGGACCGTGAGGCGGTGAGCCCGGCGAAGTGGGAGCGATCACGACCGGCACCTCCCTTCGGGCCGATCCCGAAAAGCAGCCACTCGCCCGAGATGTGGAAACAAACGCACGCCCGCAGCACGATCTCAAGCGAGATCGTCTGGCCGCGAATCGCGCGACGGACCGATTCGCGGTTGAGGCCCAGCGTATCGGCGAGACCGGCGATGGACATGTCTCCCGTCGCCTCAAGGAGGCGCGAGCGCACCGCATCTTCGGCCTGTCGGTAGGTTTGGCAACCCGCCATTTTTCGGCGGGCTCGTCGCGACGGTTGTTCGACCACCCGGACCATCGTGCGCTCCCTCTCCTCAGTTCGCCAGTTCTTCGAGGAGGCTTGCTTCCAGGGAGGCCAGTGCGGCCTCGAGCTGCTGCGCCAGCGCGGGCGGGAGCACGGAATGCGTGCCGTTGATCCAGCGGGCTTCGTCCAGATGCCCTAGCGCGGCTTCGATCTCGGGTGTGGTCGCGTTCGACGGAATGTCGGCGGCAGTCGCCATCGTGATGAACGCCGTGACCTCGGCGATCTGCTCAGGAGTGGCGGTGGCCGTCCCGCTGGTCGGACAGCCCAGGAACATGCAGATGAGGTCCAGGAGCCACAGAAGGCGGTCGTCGTATTCATCCATGGAGGTTTGGGCGATTCCATGCCACACTTTTGTGGGTTTGGGCGGCCCTGAGCTCGTGTCCGCCGAGGACATCGCCCCGGCGACAGCTCCCGAACCCAAGACTGCCGCCAGAACAAGCGCCCGATTTCTGCGCAGGCCGCCCGACTTTGTGCCATACTTTCGTGCCACGTCTCGTGCTCCCGTTGGTCCGGATCGCTCCGCCTTGGAAGCAGGCGGAGCCCGACGGGTCGGCGTGAACGTGGCGGGGATTTCTTTTGGAGAAACAGGATGCACGAGGTGCTGGCCGATGCGTCGATCGAGTCGGCGCCAGAATCCAGGCTGGTGGAGCTGGTGCGGGCTGGCGACCGGGCCGCGGGGGCTGAGTTCCTCCGGCGGCATCGGGACGTGCTCCGCCAGCGCATCCGGCGTCGGCTCCGGCACGTCAGCCGGCGGCTGTTCGACTCCCAGGAGATCCTCTCGACAGTGTGCCGGCGTCTTGACCGGATGGTGCTCCTGGGTACCGTGCGGGCGGTCAGTCCTGCCGCCCTGATGGGACTGGTCGTTGAGATCGCCGATCACAGCGTGGTCGACAAGGCCAGGGTGTTCAACCGCATCGACGGCGCGGAGGGCGCGGACTCCGTGTTCGCGAAGCAGCTCCGCCGGCGGATGGAGGCGGGGGAGGCAGATGCCACCCGGGGGGCCGAAGAGGCGGTTGCCCTTGTCTTCGAGGGACTCGCCCAGCCCAGAGACCGGGAAATCCTGGGCCTCTGGCTGCGAGGATGCCCGCTCAGATCGATCGCCGAGGAGCTCGACACCCAGCCCGCGGCGATGCGCAAACAGTGGCAGAAGATCCGCGAGCGATGCCTGTCGATCCTCGGCGAAAGTGGTGCGGCATGATCGGGGCCCAGCAAGACTGGCAACGCCGACTCGCCGACCAGGCCGCTGCCCTCGACGACCGTCAGTTGGCGGCGTTCCTCCGGTTCCACGACATCGCGGCCGACGACGACCTGTGCGACGCGGTCGATATCGACTCCAGGGCGCGCGCGTCCGCGGGGCTTCGGGCTCCGCTCGAACGCTACTTGTCCGCGGTCGCGAACCTCCAGGATCGTCGCGTGGTGCTCGACGCGGTGCTCGAGGCGTCGCTGCGCGCCCTCCGGCAGGACGGCACCGACGCGCAATCCGCCATCGCCGCCCTCAAGGCGGAGCATCCCGGGCTCGCGTCCCAGATCGATACCGCGGCGATGTTCGACGAGTTCCTGGGCAGCTCGCAAGCGTCCAACGGGGTTGGGCCGCACGCTGCGCCCATCGGCCCGCTGCCGGTCTCGCTCGGAGATCGCGGCACGAGCGGCGAGCGACGCTACATGCTCGTTCGCTCGCTCGGCACGGGCAGCCAGGCAACGGTCTTTCTGGCGACCGACGCGTTCCTGTCCTCGCCCGATCAGCCCGCGTGGGTTGCCGTCAAGGTGTTCCCGCGTCGACCCCGCGACCAGGCCGAGTCGGCCGCGGTCATCGAGTCCCGCGCCGTGCGGCGCATCGACCATCCGAGCGTCGTGCACGTGCTTGATCGTGGGCGGACCGACGACGGGAACGAGTTCGTCGTGTTCGAGTATGTCGAGGGCGCTCCGCTCCACAAGGCGATGGACCCCGGCAAGGCCGGGATCGACCCGCGGACCGCGGCGCGCGTGGTGGCGAGTCTGGCGCACGGGCTGCAGGCGGCCCACAACGCCCGCGTCCTGCATCGCGACATCAAGCCCGCCAACATCCTGGTTGCCAAGGACGGGCGCGCCAAGATCGCCGACTTCGGGCTGGCCGATCGTGTCCGCGTCTATGGCCCGGCCCGCGGCCCGGTGGGCAGCTTCGCGTTCATGTCGCCCGAGCAGTACCGCTGCGACCCGCGTGCCTCGCTCGCCACGACCGATGTGTACTCGCTCGGCGGGGTGCTCTTCTGGCTGCTCACGGGGCGCTTGCCGAACGGCCAGGACAGTCTGGAGGTTGAGCAGCGGCTCTGGCAGGGCGAGTCGGCCGCGCCGCTCGATCCCGCCGAGCACCGCGCGAACCTGGACCCTGATCTTGCCGCGATCACCGGGCGGGCGCTGGCCCCGGGTCCGCTTGATCGCTACTCGTCGGCGGTCGCACTGGCGAACGATCTCGAAGCCTACCTGGCTCGCCATCCGATTCCCTGGACCAAGCCGACCCTGGCGCGGCGGGCTCGGCTGCTCTGGCAACGCGCCCCCGGCGCGGCGGTTGTGCTGGCCGGTGGAACGCTGGCGCTGATGGCCGCCTCGGGCATGGCCGTGGCGACCTGGCGACTCGACACGATCAGACAACTCACATCGGCGGCGGCAGTCAGCGACGCCCGGGCCGTCGGTGCGGAAGCCGAGAAGCAAGCGGCGGTCGAGCGGGCACGGGTCGAGGGCGTCATGCAGATGGTGACGGCGTCCGGCATCATGCTCCGCGACCCGCAGGTCCCCCCCAACGAGGGCTGGCTCCGCTCGACGATCGTGAACGAGGCCATGCTCGGCCCCGCGGTGCTGGGAGTTGACGAGCACAACCAGTCGATGTGGCGCGACCGCATCGACACGGTGCGCGAGCTGATCGCCCGGGCCGAGCACGAAGGACGCTCGGACGACATCGAGGTGCGGCTCTGGCAGTCGCTTCTTGGATACTGGCTCGTCCGAGCCGAGCGATACCCCGCGGCCATGCACGAACTGGACGAAGCGATCGCGGGCTGGGCGCCGCGACTGGCCGAGTCCGACCGCTTCCTCGAGGAACTCCGGGTCCTTCGGGCCGCCGCGGCCGTGGGCGCGGCACTGGCGGCTGCGGATACCCCGCGCGAGGAGATCGATCGGCTCGTGGAGCAGGTGCACTCCATGCGGGGGCACACGCTGCCCAAGAACCTGCGTGACACCATCGATCATGTGCTGAGCAACGCGCCATAATCGGCCAGAGATGGAACATGCGGGGGCTGCCCGCGCGCGGGCA
>CAZHKB010000049.1:0-13024 GCA_964533405.1 uncultured Phycisphaeraceae bacterium
CCCCACCTCCATCCCGGCGTGCGCGCATCACAAGCCGCCGAGCAACGCCGCGCTCACCAGCACGAACACCCACCCGTACCGTGCCGGAATCGAATCGACCATCGCTCCAGCCTTCCGTTCTCGGACCCCGCTCAGGCGTGAGGCGGGCACCCACGCGGGGTTCCGTGCCGCGCGGGTCCCTGCTTCTTGGGCATCGCCACCACCGGCTTGCACCACCCTGCGCGCTGGCACCCGCCCGGCGACCTCCGGTGGGCAACCCCGGCACCCCTCGAGCGTACATTCCACCGCATGACCCGCTGGCCCCACATCCCCGAATCGCTTCGTCTCCCTACCGACCTTCCGCGCCCGGAGACGGACCCCCGCGTCACCTGGCTGGGCTGGCTGAACGCCGGCCTGTTCCGCGTCTGGCACAAGGCCTACCGATCCGACTTCACCCAGACCAGCCACGCCCACCACACGGCCTCGGTCGACTTCAACATCGCCGGGGCCGGGGCTGGCGCCTACCTCGGGCGCGAGCGCGAGTCCCGCGCCGGCGGCGTCGAGTTCTATCGCCCGGACGGCGACCACGCGTTTCGTTGCGGATCCTCGGGAATCCGCGTCCTGCACGTCATCTTCAACGACTCGCTCGTCACGCCCCACGACGCACGCCGGGCCACCGCCGCCTTCGAGCCGTTCGACCCCGACGAGGGCGCGGCCGCCGGCCTGGCCGCCCGCATTCTGCGCGAAGTTTCCCACCCCGACCCGTCCCCGGCACTGGTGATCGAATCCGCCGCGCACGAGCTCCTGGGCGCCATGCGCCGCTTCCCGTCCATCCCCGCGATCGGCTCCAAGGCCGTGACCGCCGCGGTTGAGATCCTCCGCAACTCGCCGACCCAGGCCTTGGGCCTCGCCGACCTGGCCGCGCGGGTGGACCTGCACCCGGCCCACCTGGCCCGGGCGTTCCGGCAGGCGATGGGTGTCAGCCCCGGCGAGTACCACCGGCGCGTCCGCATCGCACGGGCCGCAAAAGGCCTCGCGATCGGCGACAAACCGATCGCGGGCCTGGCTGGGGATCTGGGGTTCGCCGATCAGGCCCACTTGACACGGTGGTTCACACGCGTGGCGGGCATCTCGCCGGCGTCGTACCGGCGCGCTATGCGCGGGCGGTGAGTCGCCGACGCCGGCCGACCAGCGGCAGGATCAGGGCGACGGCGGCCAGGCCCCCAGGGGCCGGCACGCCAATGAGCTCGAAACTGCTGTCCGTGTCCTGGAACCCGCTCCACACGCCGGTGGCGTAGGAGAACGAGTTGCTGTAGCCGTTCACGAAGAGGCCGTCGCGCCAGCCCCACGCATCGCCCGACCCGTTGATCGCCCGCGCGCTGACGGCGATCCAGTACTGCGTGCCCGCCGCGAGGTTCAACGGGGTGTCCAGCGTCACGAGGTGGACCATCTCGGCCTGGTTGTTGAGCGGGTTGATGCGCCCGGTGTTGGCCGGATTCGTCTCGGCGACCGTGAACGTCTCGCTGTGGATCAGGCTGCCCAGCAGCCCGCCGGTCGCGGACTGGCTGGTGAAGAACTCGACGGTGAACTGGTCGTAGTTGGCCAGGCCATTGGAGAAGAGGCCCTCGTTGATCCCCCAGAACCGGACGGAGTTGATCTGGGCGGCATCGGGCAGGACGAAGTTATCGGCGTGCTTGAAACTGCGGCGTGCGCGGGGCTGCGGGGACGAGTAGAACCCCCAGCCGATGTTCTGGTTGCTGGGCTCGACGACCTGGGAGTAGAGCGTGATATCGGCCCAGGCTGGGGCCGCGGGCAGGGACAAGGCCGCGAATACCACGCTTCCGACCAGCCGCTGGCGAACACACTGCATCATGGCAACCCTCTCCCTCTTTCACATCAGGCCCGCGATGGGAGGAATGTAGAGGAGGGGAGAGTCGGCGTCTTGAACGTTCGATGCGCGGCTCGGATCGGAGGGCACGGGCGAGGATTACGGGATGGGGGCTTCGGCCTCGTAGGAGAAGGACTGGGCGTAGACGGTGGAGCCGGTCACCACGCCGCCGGGCTTGTAGGTGAGGGTCATCTCGCGGGTGCCCGAGCCGGTGATCTCCCAGTCGGCGACCTCGTTGACGGGGTCGCGTTCGGCGATGTCGCAACGTCCGATGGTGACGGGGGTGCTTGACCAGAAGACGGGTCCGTAGAAGCGAATCTTGATGTTGGTGAGGTCGTTCTCGATCTCGCCGCCGTTGGGCGGGACATAGTCTTCGTGGTGCATGTGGAACGGGGCGAGTCCGACTGCGCCACCGCCCCAGGTCGAGGAGACGGTTGCGTACTGCCCTGACGTGTGGGAGATGGTGGTTCCGCCGCCCGACCCGTATTTGACAGTTCCGGCCCAGGTGCATGAAGCGTTCAGCGAGTTGAGGATGATCTGTCCTGAAAGGGGCGTGGTGGCGTTGGCCGCGTGGATGACGGTGCCGCTGGAGAACGTGCCGCCGATGTTCAGCGTGGCGGCATAGGGGGCGTTGAAGAGGATCGTGCCGTCGATGATGTCGCCCTGGAACGTAATGGCGGAGGTGATGGGCGTGGAGGTGCTCTGGGAGAACGTAAGGTTGCCCTCGATGAGAGCTTGGGGGGACACCTGGTAGAAGCCGAGGTCTTCGCCGACGGAGATGGGGGCCGAGGCGGTGCCGGTGATGGTGAGGTCAGAGAGGAGGGAGCCGCCGATGTCGATCGGGCTTGTGAGGTCGCCGTGAATGGTGAGGTTGGATCGGAAGTTGCCGTCGCAGTAGATGCCTTCAACCTCGCCGCCGTGCGCGGCGATGTCGGCGAAGCCCGAGATATCCCAGAGTTCGCCGGTGCCGCCGGAGGCGCCGTTGTTGCCGATGGCGTTGAAACTCTCGATGCGTCCAATAGGGCCAAAGGAGCCAGAGGTGGGCCCGTCGCGGACGAGGAGGCTGGTCCAGATCCGACCGTAGACGAAGATGTCTCCGATCTCGTCAAACTGGCCGAACTCACTGCCGGAGTTGGGCATCTGGATAAAGCCGATGCGGCCATTGGGAACGGAGATGTCTGTGTCGCCGGAGACGAAGCCGTCGACGTGGTGCGAGAGGGAGAATGGCCCCGAACACTGCGCGGAGGCGTGGGACACCGCGCTGGCGACTAGCACGGACGCAAGAAGGCTCTTCCAGTTCATGACCGACTCCTTCTGCGGGTTGTCAGCAGCGCGATCGCCACCATCGCCACCGCGGGACTCGGACTTGGGACTGCGGCGGCCAAGCGAAAGCCGATGCCATGAGCGTATGGCAATTCCGAGTTGATCGTATCGATTTTGTCCCAATACCAAGGGTCATATCCTGGCCTGCTGGCCTTTCGCAACCTCTCGCCATTGAGGAACCAAGTCTCGGTCCATTCCTGCTCGCTGCCCGAGCCATCGAGCAAGCCCCATGGACTTTGGACTTCCGGATATGAGCCCACCAGAATCGGGGGGGGTCTGGAGTGGTACGCCGCCGCTGGTCTGGCCGACACCGGGCACCCCCGGAACCGGGGGGTCATTGCTCCCGTGCGGATACGCCCAGTAGCCGCCTTGACCATGGCCGTGGCGGTCTGGGTCCCAGTGCATGGCCTTGATCCACTCATCGTGCGAAGGAATCCAGAAGCGGGCGCCGGGGGAGCGTTCGCGCTGGTCGGTGATCTCGCCGGTGGCGGTCTGGCCGAAGGAGGAGGTGTCGTACGCGCCGGTCTGGAAGGCCCAGGCCTCGTTGACCTTGTCGTTGTGGTACCAGTTCGCGAAGGCGGCGGCGTTTCGCCAGGCCGGGTTGACGGCCATGTCGGCGTTGGCGGGGTTGTAGGCGTACTGCTGCTGCGACGACGACCAGACGATCCAGGAGGAAGTAAATGGCGCGATGGTGGTGCTGCCGGCGGTATAGAACGGGCGGTATGCGGTGATGAACTCGTGCCACTGGGCGACGGTCACCTCGGTGCGGGCCATGCGATACTCGTATTTGACCGATCCGGCCTGCCAGAGCGGCTGCCCGCCGAAGTAAAACCCGGGCCCGACGGACTGGGGCACGACGGGGTTGCCGGGGTCGGAGGTGGTGGAGAACTGGATGTTGTGGGTGGTGGAGAAGACGGGGTCGGCGTGGGCGGGTGGGGAGCACATGAGGCCGACGGTGCCGATGCACAACCCGGAGACGCGCGTGGCTCGAGGTGGGGCGGATCGGGATGATCGTCCGTGATTGGCGATGATTGTCATGCGTCGTTCCTTCCGTGGGTTGCCCCAGGCTCACAGATTCTTAGTTGCGCGTCAAGCGTCGCGGCGTGTCCACTTGCGAAGATTCGGCGAAGGACCACCTGATCAGGGGTCGCCTGGTTGAGTGGCCCTCCATACCTCACCCCATGGCACGGGTTTGTGCGCGCGCCGGTGATCCATGATTTCGCGGAAAATGGGTTTGGTGGCTTGCTTTGTCGGGTGAAATAATCTTGGATTTTGACGCACAGAAGTGCGCGCGCACGTTTGAGCGCCAGAACCCGTCGATGAGGGTTGGGGGGATGCCGCCGCGATTGCACGTTCGCACCAGTCGCGC
This sequence comes from uncultured Phycisphaeraceae bacterium, assembly GCA_964533405.1. Classification (GTDB taxonomy): domain Bacteria; phylum Planctomycetota; class Phycisphaerae; order Phycisphaerales; family UBA1924; genus JACKHA01. The sequence goes on from CAZHKB010000049.1 coordinate 4,560, forward strand.
GGCCAAGGCCCCGCGGACTGGTGGCACCCGGCCCCGTCTCGCTTGGGTCAGGGCGACCGCCCGTTGACGACGCGGTCCCAGATGTCCTTGAGGGAGATGGAGCCGACCTGGGCGTCGATCTCCTGCTCGATTTCCTCGTAGGAGCGGATCGGGGGGGTGGCGGCCAGCGGGGCCGGGTCGTCTTCGAGCGGCACGCGCTTGAGGCCCAGGGCTCCGCCGCCGGTGATCGAGATGATCCAGCGGCCCTCGGTGAGCGGGCGGTAGACCGACAGGCCGTAGTCCTCCTCGGTCCACTCGAGGTCGCCCATCGTGGGGTCGATGACGAGTTCGTTCCGCGGCCCGCTGGCGCGGTCATAGATGCTCCGCACCCAGAGGCGCCCGCCAGCGACGATGTAGTTGACGTAGACCTCGGTGGTGGGGTCGAAGGTGGTCGGGATCTCCTGCTCGACCCCGGCGGCCGTGCGGACGCGGACGGAGAGTTTGTTGTCCTTGACGATCAGTTCGGTGACGGCGGTGCGTCGGACGGCCTCGTTGAAGGTCGATCGGAGCGACTGGTAGTCGCGGGCCAGCGACTCGAGGCGCTGACGATAGATGTCGGCCTCGATGCCCGACCGCATGGACTGGTACTGCATCGTGAGCGCGACACCGGCGCAGGCCAGCAGCGCGACGCCGACCAGGGCCCGCGACCAGCCGAGGCCCAGGAGCCCCCGACCCCGGGACCGCGAGCGGGCTGCTGAAGAGTTGTCGGCCATTGGTCGCCCTCCGTGGTTGACCGTGAGGATAGGAACTCCGTCGCCCGCGCCACACCGAAGCGCAGGGCAGGCTTGACGGGGCGCCAGCGCGACCGGTGGGGACGGGCTGGAGAGCACGTCGCCCTCCAGGCCGCGGGACGGGGCGGGAAGCCCGTTCCCCTCGATTTTGCGTCCATTCCACGCCGGATGTCGGTTGCGAACCCGCCCCCCAAGGCGGGCGTCTACGCTTGGCGTCTTCCCCCCTTTTGCGGAACTTCGCGATCTTCGCGTCCCACTCGATCTCGCGCGCGGCACCGAGTAGAGCAAACCACGCCAACCTGCCGATTACCAAGGCTCCCGCGCACAATCAGGTTCGTCCGCGTCACGCGACCCTGGAGGCGACCCCAGCATGGCCAGGAGGGCCGTTCCACGATGAACATCGCCACCACCACCCGCCCGGCCCCTGTCGCTGTTGGGGCTGCGATCGAAGTGATGCCCCCGCCGGCCCGGTCCATCGCACGGCGGGCCGCCGATCTGGACTTCTGGCCGATCGAGCCCGGGCTGACCATGCTCAACCACGGGTCGTACGGGGTCTGCCCGCGGCCCGTGATCGAGGCCCACTTCGAGTTCCGCCGGCTGATGGAGTCGGACCCGCCGCGGTTCTTCATCGTTGAGTTGGAAAGGCGGATGGACCACACCCGGCGTCGCCTGGGCGAGTTCCTGGGGATCGACCCGGACTGGATCGCCCCGTGTGGCAATGCGTCGATCGCCCTGGCGACGTGCATCAAGAACTCGGGGATCAAGGCCGGCGATGACCTTCTGGTCACGAGCCATGAGTACTCGTCGGGTTTGAACGAACTGAAGAGGATGTCGGCCCGCGACGGGTTCCGGGTCGTGACGGCGAACATCCCGTTCCCGATCCAGAGCCAGCAACAGGCGATCGACGCGATTCTTGAGGCCATCACCCCCAAGACCCGTCTGGCGATCGTCAGCCACATCACCAGCGCGACCGCCCTGGTGCTGCCGATCGAACGGATCGTGCGCGAGCTCAGGGGGCGAGGGATTGAGGTCATCGCCGACGGGGCGCACACGCCCGGGCAGCTGCCGGTCAACCTCCGCGACCTGCCGTTCTCGTGGTACACGGGGAGCCTGCACAAGTGGCTCTGCACGCCCAAGGGCACGGGATTCATGCTGGTCCCGCCGGAGAAGCAGGGCGGGTTCCGCCCGATGTGGCTCTCGACCCGGGCCGAGAAGGGGCGGACCGACCGCACGCTGTTCCACTGCGACTTTGACTACACCGGGACCAGCGACTTCACGGCCAGCCTGACCGTGCCGACGGCGATCGACGCCATCGGCTCGCTCAAGCCGGGCGGATGGCCCGAGGTGATGAAGGCGAACCACGATCTGGCGGTTCGGGGGCGGGGGCTGGTCTGTGAGATGCTGGGTTTCGAGCCCAACTGCCCTGACGACATGGTGGGGAGCATGGCGTCGATCATCCTGCCCGAGCCGCGGAACCCGCAGCCCAAGCGTCTGTATGACGATGCGCTGCAGGACAACCTGCGGGACCACCACAAGATCCAGGTCCCGGTCTGGCGTTTCGGCACGCAGAACACGCGGCTGTGCCGGCTGTCGGCGCACCTCTATAACACGCTGGATGACTACCGGAAGCTGGGCGAGGCGCTGAAGATTGAGTTGGCGCGGGAACGCTAACGCCCGCCACCAGAACCCCGGTCGCACCCGCCCTGGACGCCGGACCTGAGGACGTTCTCCGACAAAGGTCCGGGCACAACGGCACGCGGGCGAGGGCGAAGCTGTGCCACGGGCACCGCCGCACGCGCGATCGCCCATCGTTTTGCTACTTCGGCTGCGAATCCGATCCTGCCTCGGGGTCAGGGGTTGTTTGAGCCAGCTTCGCCGCTGTGAGCACGCGCCGACGAGCGATCGCCGCCCGAATTGCCAGGACGGCCGGCGCGCGTAGCTGGGGCTCGGACTTCACAATCGAGACTTCGCCGTTCCGCGGCTCAGCATCCGGTGCCATCGGGAGTCTCCACGACCTGATTGCACCGTCGGGGGGCGACGATCGTCTCTCCATCAATATCCGTCTTCTGCGCGATCAACTCGAGGTCTCTGGACGCATCGTAGAACGTCCATTCGTCCGCTATCTGTCGATAGATACCCAGAAAGTTGGCCAACCCCCGCCTGTAGCGTCGGCGCACCACTTCGGGCGGAACGTCGTGACCGCCGTCGAGTACCCGTTGCGCAATGCGCGCTCGCCTGCTCCGCGTTTGGCAGCCAGAGGAAGGTCAGTTGCACGCGGTAACCCGATCGCCTGAGCCCTCTCAACCACGGAGCGAACGACCGCGTCGCAAGCGTCGTCTCAAACGCGAAGGTCTCGCCCGCCGCGGCCAAGGCTCTCAGTCGCTCCATCATGATCCGTCCCGCCGCGAATGCCGACCGTTCAGGTGCAAAGCCCGACAGGCCGGCCGCGATCGCGTTTACGAACTCGTGAACTCCGAGCACGTCCCGGAGCATCGCCGGCGCCACGGTGGTCTTGCCCGCGCCGTTGGGCCACGCGAACACCACCACGGAAGGTGGCGGCCCGTGTGCTGCCAGGCTTTCGGCCGGTGGCCCCGCCCCCATGAGTTGCGTCTGGTCATCGCCCACGCTCAATACCGCACCACAATCGCTGCCGCCTGGCCGCCCAGAGACCCCGCGCACACGAGGATATTGCACGGCCACTTGCCCCGGGGCCCCAGCGGGCCGCCGCGGAGCACCGCGCCCGCCGGCGGCCTCCGCTGAATCGCCATCATCGCCGCAACGCCCACCGCCAGCGCCCCGTGTCCCGCCACGCAGTTGCCAATGAAAGGTGTCAGCCCGACCATGCACAGCGTATCCAGCCGCTCGCCGAACACCGCTCGCAGCCCCGCCCACTCCGCCGTGTCCGCCTCGACCGAGCCCGCGCCCAGCGGAATCACCGCCTCGACATCCTGAGGGCCCATCTCGGCATCGGCGAGCGCACGATGGATGGCGTCCGCGAGCGCCGCCGCATCTCCGGAGCCAGCACCACCGACATAGGGCATCGCGCTCGGCACCGCTTGGGCCGCCCCGAACCCAGCGATCTCAACGCCGGGCCCCGTGGAACCACGATCAATCGCCGACCTTTCCGACTCCAGCACCAGCAGCCCGCCGCCCTCACCCAGCACCGACCCCCGGCTGCCCACCTCGAACGGCCTGACCACCTGAAGCGGGTCATCGCCCGCCCCGCACCTGGCCAGGCGTCCCGCCAGACCCCATCGCATCAGCCCCATCGGGCTGATCTTGCTCTCGGCCCCGCCCGCCAGCGAGGCATCGGCCGCCCCACGCTCGATCACCCGCGCCGACTCCCCGATCGACAGCAGCCCGCTTGCCTCGCCGCACGTGATCGTGTTGCTCGGCCCTTCCAGCCCATGCACGATGGTCACATGGCACGCCAGCATGTTGGGCAGGTACTTCAGCAGCCACAACGGCTGCAGGTTGTTCATCCCTCCGCGAGCGACGCCGGGCACCCCATCTCCACCGCGTGCGGGGGAGGTGTCGGCAAGGCTCTGCGATGGTGACGGAGGGGGTACGCCCTGTTCCGCGCCGATCGTCCCCCACGCCCGCTCGTCAAATCCCCCATCCGGCGTCGCCGCGGTCGCCATCGCCGAGGCGAGTTCCCCGACTTCGGTGGCGATCAGCCCGGCCCCGATGTGGCACCCTACGCGGGCCGGCGGGTAGGTCGTCGCCGCACCCGTACCCCCGCCCTCGAGGTTGCCTTCGCCCGCATGGAACCGGGTCTTCCACCCCGCGTCCGCCACCGCCAGCGAGGCGCACGCCACCGCGATCTCGGTGTCCCGCGCCATCACTTTGACGGCTTTGCGGTACGACTTGGGCACATGCTCCTTGGCGTCGAGGCCGGGAATCGTCGCGCTCAGTCGCCACGCGAAGCCCGAGGCATCGAACCCGGGCGGGCGCGCGGGGTCAATCGGCGCAATCGCGGTGCGCCCCGCCTGCAGGCCATCCCAGAGCGGGCGATGACCCAGGCCATACCCGGAGGTCAAGCCCAAACCCGTGATCACAACCCGGCGAGTTGAAGCAGAACGAGCCATGACGACCAGTGTAGGGAGCGGCAATCCGCCCTCGACCGGCACGTCCTGGCTCAAGTTCGCCTGTCGAAGCCGCTGGGGGCGCCGCTCACCGATGCCGACGCTGAGCCGCACCCAAGCCGGCCAGGCTAAGCAGCGCCAGCGAACTCGACGCGGGGACAAAGTACCCCGGCGTTTTGTCGAAGCCGCCATTGGCGAAGCCTTGGAAGCGCACCGCGAAGTTGATCTCCGGCGCGCTCCCGATGAAGCTGGCGGCGCTCAGACCCGCCGCGCCCGGCCCGGTCACGCTGAACGTGAAGGTCCCGGTCGCGCCGCGCACGATTCCGGGGTTGGGCGAACCGCTGCCGGTCCAGTCGCCGCCCAGGGCCACCCCGCCATCAAACGTCCCAAAGGGTGGAGCGCTCGGGCTGGTGCCCAGGTCGAGGAACGGATGCGTGGCGAGGCTGAGGGTCGCGTTCGCCTTGCCCGCGATGTTGAATACAAAGCCGGTGATCTTGCCGTCGGCATTGCGCGACAGGTCGTTGGTCAGCGTGACCACGAGCGTTGCCGGGGTGTAGCTGATGCTTCCGGTGAAGGCGCCGTTGCCCTCGGCCCCCGGGGCCGTTGCTCGTGATGTTCACAACGCTGGCGGACGCCAAGCCGGCGAGTCCGTACACCGCCACAAGGGTGGCCATCCCAGTCGTCTTCATATGTCCCGTCCTCCTAGGGTCACCGCAGTGCGGCAACTTGTCAACCACCGCGAGGGCACACATCCGGACCCCGAAGCGAGTGACTCAGGGGATCTCTGAACACCCCAACCTGCCGCGTGATCGGGTGAAGTGAGACCCCAAGCACGGAGGCGGAACATGGCCGAACGGACCAACGCGGTGAGCGGGCTGATCGACGGGATGACGGCGGACCTTGGGGGTCCTCGGACCACGGCGGTCTTGGCGCGGCTGGAGCGGGCCGTGCCGTGGATGCCTCGCTATCAGAAAGCAGGCCACGGCACACCAAACGCCATCATGGAAGAAGTTTGCCAAGACCATCGTTGATGCACACGCCGTTGTCGAGGCGGTCACCGGCCTGACTTCCGGAGCTTGGCGGCTCGCCGGCAGCGGGTCCGATTTCTGCAAACGTCTTCTTGAAAGCTCAAACGCTCCGGTGCGATCGATCATGCAATGACGACCCTTGAATCTGCTTCTACCCCCCCGCTCCCTTCGCCGGGTACCCCTTGGCGTTCAGCAAGTCCACCACCCGCTCGCGGTGATCGCCCTGGAGTTCGATCGTGGGGACGGAGGCTGGCGCGCCGCGCCCGGAGTTGCCGCGTGACCCGGCTTGGCTGGTGCTGGCCGCGGCTTCCTTCACCGCCCCGCCCGTCCCCAGCGCGGCCTTCAACTCCTTGAGCAACGCCGTCATGTCGGTCGCCGCCGGATCAAGCCCGGCGATCACCGTCACAGTCTTGCCGCCGCGGCCCCCGGTCTCGCGGCGGACGCGGACGGGCTGGTCCTTGGGCAGGCGGATCTGGCCGGTCGCGTCGCGCGGGCAGCGGCAGTCGGCGAGTGGCTTCTCGCATCGCTGGCAGGTGACGGGGCGTTCGAGTGGTGTGCCGTCGAAGAGGCCGGGCATGGGGGACGATACGCGGGCTCTCTGAGCGGGCGGCCCGACGGCCTTTCCACGGCCCGATGATGCGGGGTCACATGGGCTCGGTGCGTCGCTTCGTGGGGCCAACTCGCGTCGCGGCCGAGGGTCGGTCGATGGGGTAGGGGGGTCCGGCTCGGGGAGAGCCGGCCCACCCGCGAGCCGGCCCCCAATAAGGAAGAACCCCGGGCTTGCGCCCGGGGTTCTCTTGGATCAGATCAGGTGTAGGAGTTTGTAGGTTCCGTCAAGTCCACCCGCGATTAGCGGTAGAGGTTGGTGGACTCGGTCTCCTGGACCGGGCTGGTGAGCTGGTCGGAGTTCATGACGGTGGTGAAGCGGACGTCGCCCACGTCGCTGGCGCGGATCGTGATGGTCCAGGTCGCCTTGGCACCGGGGGCCAGATTGGCCAGCGGGGCGAAGGTGACGGTCTGGCCGGAGTTGGTCGCGGTCGTCTGGCCGCCGGCGGCGACGAAGGCCTGCTGGGCGGGCAGGGTGCAGACGATGCGGATGTTGGTGCCAACCGCCGAGCCCTGGTTGGTGACGACGACGGTGTAGGTGGTCTGGGTGCCGACCTCGACGGGGTCGGGGCTGTCAACGGTCTCGAGCAGCAGGGCCGGGATGCCGCGCATCTCGGTGGAGCAGGTGGCGTTGACGGCGTCGGCGCAGTTGCCGCCGACCGAGGCGTTGGAGGTCACGGTCCCGGTGGCGTTGGTGCGGACGCAGTAGCGGACGGTGGCGCTGCCGCCAGCGGCCAGGGCGCCGACGTTGAAGGTGACGGTGGAGGCCGAGGCGGTGCCGCCGGTGGAGGCCTCGACGAACGTGGTGCCGGCGGGGATGTTGGCGGTCACAACCGTGTTGGCCGCGACCGACGTGCCCGTGTTGCGGACGACGTACTCGAAGCAGATGTTGCGGCCCAGGAACTGGGTCTGGGAGCAGTTGGCGGTGAGGGTGTAGGAGGGCTTGGTGACCGTCGTGGTGGTCCGGTTGGACTCGGCGGTCAGTCCGCCGGCCGCGGTGGCGGTGGCGACGTTGTTGAAGGAGCCGGGGGCGCTGGCCTTGACGCGGACCTCGCGGGTCTCGGTGGCGCCGGCGGCGATGTTGCCGACCGCGATCTCGATGTTGCGGCTGTTGCCCTCGACGGTGAGCAGGCCCTCGGGGAGCTGGTCACGGATGACCACGCCCGTCGCCATGCCCGAGCCGGGGTTGGAAACGGCGAACCGCATGACGATCGGGTCGCAGGTGGTGGCGGTGCTGGTGGCTTCTTTCACGAGGCGGAGTGCGGGCTCGACGACGTTGGTCGTGGCGCACAGGCTGTTGTTGAAGGAAACCGTGACGCAGTTGCCCGCGGTGCCGGTGGCACCGGAGACGGCGTTGACCGTGATGGTGCGGGTCTCGCCCGCGCCCATGTCGCCCAGGGCCCACATGACGCCGCCGCCCGAGGCCGCGCCCTGGGGGTTGGAGGAGCGGGGGTCGATGTTCTGGGTGGAGAGCTGGTTGACGACGACGTTCTGGAGGACACCGTTGGTCAGGTTGGTGACCTTGTAGGAGTAGGCGTATTCAGCGCCGCGGACGACCTCGCGGGGCATGACCTGCTCGAGCATGATCTGGGAGGAGTTGCGCTCGCCCGAGGGGTAGTACATGACGGCAGAGCCGGTGGCGACCGGCGCCGGGGCGCGGGCGGGGGTCTGGCCGACGGGCTGCTCGCGAGCCGGGCGCGGCTGAGGCACCACCGCCGGGTTCTCACTCGCGCGATTGGGCAGGTAGGAGGTGCCGGGGAGGTGGGTTCCGCCCCGGATGGTGCCCCGTCCGTTGGACTCACAGGCGCCGAGGAAGGCCATGGCGAACGCGGTCGCCAACAGGCCACAGGATCGAGTCAAGCCGAGTTTCATGCGAGAGCCCCCTCCGATCGAAGGTGTGCCAATCCGCCTTGGGTAAAACCCCCCCTCCTTTGGGGGGGACGGCAGAACCGAGCGATCAGGGCGGCAGTATATCC